>NZ_JBLLJM010000010.1:0-123823 GCF_053543495.1 Camelimonas sp. ID_303_24 | reverse complement strand
TTCATCTCCATGCACCTCCAGCAAACCAATTCGGTTGGTGAATATGGAAACAAATTCAGACAATTGTATGGGTTTCCAACCTGGTGCCCCAGGGGCAACGTCAATATGAATGAAATAGCATGAGGCATCGCCTACTGCCCCCTTCCACCCAAACCCTGCAATGTCCAAACATATGCAGCAGTTGTGGTCCGGATTTGGCCTATTCGGGGTGACGACAAATCCAGAATGACCAAAAGCACCAGGGTCCATACGAGCATCAGCGCTATCACCAGCGGTCGGGGCGCTTTCGATTTGAGCCCGAACTGGTAGCCCAGACTGATCATGCTCAATAGCGTGAGAGCAATAAGAAGCCAGAAAATCTGGGTTGGGAGGCGCAAGGAAAATGAGAAGCGCTCGGTAGTGCTGGCGTCAAACACCTCGTTCAACGACATCATGAGAGAGTTGGCTACCGGATCCGGCCTTTTGCGCACGATTGTAGTCAGGTGAGCCCAGATTTCGGACTGCACGGCTACGGTTCGCTGGTTGAGTTGGGCCAGGGATCCAGCCCCCCTGTCGCTCTCGACAAACTCCGTGCGGAGAACAGCATATTGCCTGAGGAGGCTGGCGATGGCTTCCCCCTCCTGTCCGCCAATCGCCCTGGCCCTGAGCCATGCGGTGCCAATGGCGTTCGCTTCGGCGAGGCTTCCAGATTGACGTTCGGCGAAGCGCGTGCTGGCAAATGATAGTGTCAGGGCCAGAACGAACGCCAGCAGTCCAAGCATCGCCCCAACCAGGACGCCTACAGACTCATTCTCGCCGGCCCCGGTCGGGCGTCTTCTCCCCAACCAGTGCCCCGCCTCATAGCAAATGAGCTGCGCCAGGAAGAGAATTGCGCCAAATAGCAATATGCTACGTTCAGCAATATCCAGCGCCAACGTCATTCCTGTCGTCCCGGGTCGCTTAATTTCAAATAATATTGCCTCAAGCCTCTGCTTTGAAGCTGAGATTTGGCATGGGGCGGGTCATCGGTCCACAGTCCCGAATTTCCGCACGACCGATAATGCCCCGGTGAGACGTACATGTATCGGCATGTCCTGGGATATCAATTTCCATTGGCGTCCGCCGGAGTTGATCCGGGAGCGGGTGGCGCCCCAAGGGGGAGGGCAATTGAAACAAGCGCGATTGTCCCGCGTGGGCGATTTTCTGCCTTTAGCTCACGCAAAAGCTTGAGCCGCGTGGAAACGGGTACACCCGCTATATTGAATGTATAAGCGACGGCTCCGCCAACTGCTGTGGTGCGGCCCTTGAATGGTCCCAGAGATGATCCCGAACCTCAGTCCGGAGTCACCTGCTGATAGTGAGCGGCGAGGAAGCTGACGGAGAGCTGCTTTGTAACATTCTTTGTCACGGCGAGGTCGGCATGAAAGGCATTGCCGCTTCTATAGCGCGTCGCGTAGTTGACCCCATTTATTTCGTAGCCCGCGACGCCTGTGATCTCCAGCCCCATTGTGGGATCGAGCCAGGTCGCGGCAACGTAAATGTCGCCAATCACCCGATTGAAGGACAGATTGGCCAACTCTCCGTCGCGATAGGAGCCGGAAGGCAGGTTGGCTGAAGCGCCAATCTGCCAGTGAAAGTTGCCTTTGTGCCAGCCCACGAAACTGGTCAGCACCGGATCTCCGATCATGAATTCGGAATCCCGTAGTGTTCTCCCCAGCGGGCGACCGAAGCGCGGAGCTGCGACGACGCCACCGGCGCCAACGTCGACTTGCCCAAGCGGCAAGGTGGCTGCAAAGCCCAGATTGCCACCCAGGACCTCCAGAGGCGTCACCCAACTGGCGGTCAGAAAACCAACGCGCGCCTGAACTTTAAGATTGGCCAGCACAGCGCCGCCGATCTGTGTCGTTCTGTCGGCGGACAGGCGGCCCGAGTAGGAGTAGAAATCACTCTCGAAATAGAAACCTTGCGGCGGCGTGATGCCAGCCGATACGCTTTTCAGGCCAGGGACATAAAGACTCGCTCCGCCTTCCGTGGCGTCTGCGTACTGAAGTCCCATGCAGCAATAAGATAACGCAGCCGAGCCTGCAAGAATAGCGCTCCGCACAGCAGCTTCCCCTTCCGATTTCAAAAAAGCCTGCTCACCAAAAACCGCGCCGCCTGCCCAGCCAGACACAGCAGCATTACGAGCTCGCGAACTTTCTGAATTGCCCGGCGAGAAAAACGGTAAAGTCGAAAAACGGCGAGTGAAGCCGTTCCGAAACCTTTGATCCTGCAAGTAGACCCGACCAGCCCTCGAGCGCCAGCCGAGTCCCACTCATATCATTCTGATGATTTTCAGGACATTATGAGACTGATCGCTCACCGAAAATTGAGCGCGCGGCAATCGTCTGCGCGATTCCGGATGTTGCCGCAATCTCCGCAAATTCAATCATATAGCCCTATCCCTGCGCTTGCGCCCGGCCCAGCGCAGGCTGCCGATTCCAATACGCAACCAGCCAAGTTTGGCGTATCATGAAAAGAGAAACTCACCATTTGGGCCAGCCGTTGCTAGCGTTCTCTCACGACGCCTGGCCGGTAGGGCAGCGTATGCAGGCGCCGCCAGAAGGAGCCATTGGCTGCTGTATCGTTTTGAGGGCGATAGTAAAAGTGGCCAGCATCTGGCGTGGCGCGCGCGAGGTTGAGCCCCGTCGGCGTTGAGGCTCCCGATCAGGCCGCTTCCGGGTTGGTATAGGCCAGGACCGGAGGAAGGCGCTTACCGATCTGCATTTGCGTGGAGGCTAACATGGTCCGTATGGCAAGCCGCGCCATTTTTGCGTTAGGCGCTTCATTGTTCGCCACGTTGCATGGCGGCGGCGCGTTCAGCCAGGATATGGGTGGACCGCGAGCAGGACAGGCCGTGCTGCCATACGCCGAGCCGCGCTTCAGGGGTAACATTGGCACAACATTCCAGGATTCCGACCCGGCTGTTTTCCCAAAAGCCATCAGAGCGCCGGCTGGCGCGCCCAATATTCTTCTTGTGTTGCTCGATGACGTGGGGTTCGGCCAGTTTGCGGTGTCCGGGGGCGGCGTGCCTTCACCCAATATGGAAAAGCTTGCAAATGAGGGCCTGTTCTACAACCGCTTTCACACGACGGCCCTGTGTTCGCCCACCCGTGCGGCGCTCCTGACAGGGCGCAATCACCAGGTCGCCGGAACCGGAATTATTACTGAACTTGCGACTGGCTATGATGGCTATACGGGGGTTATCCCGAAACGCACGGCCACCGTTGCTGAGGTCTTGAGGCAAAACGGCTATGCGACGGCCTAGATTGGAAAAAATCACAATACGCCAATCTATGAAACCAGTCCCATGGGGCCTTACGATCATTGGCCGAACGGGCTCGGTTTTGACTATTTTTACGGTTTCATGGCCGGCGACACCAACCAGATCAGGCCGTATCTCTTCCAGAACCAGACGCCAGTCGGCACGCCGCAGAACCCGAATTATTTTCTGAGCACTGACCTCGCCGGCAAATCGATCGAATGGCTCAAGATGGCCGAGGTCGTCGACCCCGGCAAGCCCTGGTTCCTATATCTCGCGCCGGCCGCGACCCATGCCCCGCACCAGGCCCCAAAGGAACTGATCGCCAGGTATAAGGGCAAGTTCGACATGGGGTGGGACGAATATCGCAAGCAGACGTTCGAGCGGCAGAAGCGTCTCGGCGTTATCCCGCAGGACGCCGAATTGACGCCGCGTCCCGCGAGCTTGCCAGCGTGGGATAGCGCGAGCCCCGACCAGAAAAAGCTGTATGCGCGGATGATGGAGGTGTTCGCCGCTTATGGCGAGCATGTCGATCAGGAGGTTGGCCGCGTTCTCGACTACGTCGCCGGGCTTCCCGACGCCAGCAACACGATGATCATATACATCGTCGGAGACAATGGCGCATCTGCGGAGGGTGGATTTGACGGTACGCTGAACGAAAACGCATTCTTCAATGCCTACCAGATGACGTGGCGGCAGATGTTGCCGCTGATAGACGAAATCGGGACTGAGAAGCATTTCAATCATTTCCCGACCGAGTGGGCCTGGGCCATGAATACGCCGTTCCAGTGGACCAAGCAGGTGGCCAGCCATCTGGGTGGCGTTCGCAATCCGATGATTGTGAAGTGGCCGGCGAAGATCAAAGACCAGAAGGCGGTTCGCTCACAGTTCGTGCATGTCATCGATATCGCGCCGACCCTGCTCGCCGCAGCCGGCGTCGATGAACCGCGCAGCGTCAACGGGACTGCCCAGGAGCCGATCCAGGGGCGCAGTTTCATCGGGACCATGATGGACAAGGGCGCCGGGGAGACCCGGACGAGCCAGTATTTCGAGATGTTTGCCAATCGCGGCGTCTACAAGGACGGCTGGTGGGCGGCGTCGCTATCATTTGAGCCGTGGGAGGCAGAGCGCGGCGCGTTCGATCCATTCAAAGCCAAATGGGAGCTTTACAATCTCGACAAGGATTTCTCCCAGGCGAAGGATCTGGCGAAAGACAACAAAGCAAAACTCGATGAACTGACTGCACTCTGGTGGGCCGAGGCGCGGGTGAACAACGCGCTTCCGCTCGACTGGCGTGGCGCAGAGCGCTTTAGCGGAGAAATGACTGGAAAGCCGAGCCTCGCCGGCGACCGCAAGACGTTCGTCTATCCAGGCAATTTCGCCGGTCTGCCGGAAGCCGCCGCTCCCGACCTGAAAAACAGGTCGTTCAGCGTCTCCGCCAAGGTCGATATCAAGGACGGCGCCAGCGGCATGATCTTCACGCAAGGCGGCAACACAGGCGGCTGGGGCTTCTACATGAAGGAGGGCAGGCTGGTTGTCGCCCACAACTATATCGACGTGAAGAGCTACATCGTTCGCAGCGATCAGCCCGTACCATCAGGGAGGCATGAATTGAAGATGACCTTTGCTTATGCGGGCGGCAAGCAGATGGGGAAAGGTGGAACCGCCACCCTGTTCATTGACGGCAAGCCGGCTGGATACGGCGAGATCGAGCAGACGACCCCGTTCAAATACTCCCTGTCGGAGAACCAGGACATCGGCAGCGATACCGGGTCGGCGGTTGTCGGGGACTACTCGGGTGCATTCCCGTTCCAGGGGCGGCTTGATGAGGTCGTCGTGGAATTGATGAACTAGCGGGCGCTGACGTCGCGGATCGGATGGCGTTAACCTGCTTCGGCGCCTTCCAGGAAGGAGGGGCCAAAGATCGGTTCCGGAGGGCCGCTTATCCCAGACCTGACATTCGTAAGGAGATAGCGATGAGGTTCCGGCTTGCAATCCAGCTTCCCATCTTTTTGGGAGCCGGGCGGCAACCTGCTTCCGTCCTCGTGGCGACCGCGTAGTCAATGGCCTTTATCGAGATACGTGCAAATTTGAATTCTAGAGGAGAGGTCCAAATGAACGAAACTGATCCACTGGATCGGAGCATGCAGCTATCTCCGCCGACCCAGCAAGAATCCCGATCTGACCAGAAGCCTTCGGAAACCAGGACGAAGCTGTCGCGTCGCGGGATTCTGCTGAATGGGGTTGCGCTGGCTGCGGCGTCAACGATTGGCGCCGTTGCATCCAGCGAGCAACCACAAGCGCAGACCCGATCTGCCGGCGCCGCAGGAAAAAAGCCTAACATCCTGTTCATTATGGGCGATGACATTGGCTACTGGAATATCAGCGCCTTCCACCGGGGCGTGATGGGATACAACACGCCAAACATTGACCGCCTTGCAAAAGAGGGCGGTCAACTCATGAGCTACTATGGTCAGCAGAGCTGTACGGCGGGGAGGTCCGCCTTCATCACCGGGCAAATGCCATTCCGCACGGGGCTTAGCAAGGTTGGCTTGCCTGGCGCAGATCTGGGGCTGCGTAAGGAAGATCCAACTATTGCAGAATTGCTGAAGCCGTTAGGTTACATGACAGGGCAATTTGGGAAAAATCATCTTGGCGACAAGGATGAATTTTTGCCAACCAACCACGGCTTTGATGAATTCTTTGGTAATCTCTACCATCTAAATGCCGAGGAAGAGCCGGAGAACCCCGACTATCCCAAGAATCCAGATTTCGCCAGGCGCTTCGGGCCGCGTGGCGTTATCCGTTCATCAGCCGATGGGAAAATTCAGGACACCGGGCCGCTGACGAGCAAGCGGATGGAAACAATTGACGAGGAGGTTTTGGCTGCAACCCAAGACTTTTTGGCCAGAGCCCAAAAGGCAGACAAGCCCTTCTTTGCATGGTTCAACACAACGCGCATGCATAATTTCACCCATGTCAAGAAAGACAATTTGGGCAAGACTGGTCATGGTTTTTATGCAGACGGAATGGTCGAACACGACGCACTTGTAGGCCGGCTTCTGGATACAGTTGACCAGCTGGGGCTTACCGAGAATACAATTGTTGTGTACACGACAGACAATGGTCCCATGGTCTGCCTGTTCCCGGATTCGGGCACCACGCCCTTCCGGGGCGAGAAGAATACGAATTGGGATGGAGGCTGGCGTGTTCCAGCCCTGGTGCGTTGGCCAGGGGTGGTGAAGCCGGGGACGGTTTTTTCTGATCTCTTTGCCGGAGAAGATTGGCTTCCCACCTTCCTTGCCGCCGCAGGCGTGCCCGATGTCAAGGAGCAGCTGCTCAAGGGATACAATGCGGGGCAGAAGCAGTTCAAGGTTCATTTGGATGGATATAACCAGATGGATTATCTGTCCGGAAAAAATCCAAAAACCGCGCGCAAGGAATTTTTCTATTTTAGCGACGACGGTGACTTGCTTGCGCTCAGATACGAGCATCTAAAAATTCACTTCATGATTCAGGAGGCGACCGGCATCGATGTCTGGCGGCACCCGTTTACCACCCTGCGGGCTCCCATTTTCTTCGATCTGAGCATTGATCCGGTGGAGCGCGGTCAGGAGGGCATGGGGTATAATGACTGGTGGTACCGGCGGGCGTTCTTGCTGGTTCCTGCCCAGGCGATGGTTCAAAAAACCCTCGCCACGTTCAAAGATTTTCCTCCACGTCAGAAGCCCGCCAGCTTCACGGTTAACCAGGCGATGGAAGCCCTCGCGAACTCAACCGGCGCCGGGAAGTAGGGCGCCGGAGTCAATAATGCTTTCGCGGAGCCGGCGTATGCCGGCTCTGCATATCGTTGGGTAAAATGCCTTCCTTAATTGTTGTCACTTGCAAATGAAATTTGTTTCCGCTCGGGCGCCACGTCCCTTCGGCGGGAACTGAGGTGTTATGGCAGAATAGCGGGCGCCGACGAACAGGCTTCCAGGCGGCTCATCTCGCTTCATCATTTTGGGTGACGGCCGCGTTCACTCGCACATCAGGCGCGCCCATCCGCTCGGTCGCTGCGATACTCCAACGTCCTGGTTGCGATGCGGCTGGCCTCATCTCTTACAGGCGCAACGCATCTCCTCCAGCGGCAGGTGTTCACCCATCATGAAGAAGCCGCAGCGACCGTTTGTCGTCGAGATTAAACGCGTGAAACGCAGCCAGGGCACATCACCGATCTGGGCGAACGTCAACCTGATGGCTGCGTCTGACGAAATCCTCAACCAGCCTCCTGCAATTGCCGACGCCGTCGACCCTGCGCCGGCGGCAACCCTGGCTAAAATTCTGGAGGATGTGTCGGGGCCAGCCAGGAGAGAAGCCGAGGCCCATGCTGTCACGGATAGCGCCCCAGCATTTTTCCTGCCGATTGAGCTGATGCCCGAAGCCCTTGCTCAGGAGATGGTAAATCGGCCCGTCCGTTTCCGACCCCATCTTGGTCATTCCGGGACGGATAGCGCCCGGACAAAAGCGGTTGTTATCACGCGGCAGGAATAGGGATTCTGCGCAGCAAGAGTACTGGCCTGACTACCTGAGCAATCTGTATATCCAGAATGCTTCGTCGCGCTGGATTAGTTCGTTCAGTTTTGCAGGCGGCAGACCGGTCACCCGCCGAACGTCCCTCCCAAGATGGGATTGATCGGAGAATCCGGTCTCTGCCGCAACGGCTGCGAGATTCAGGCCCTTTTTATCGGACATCTCGGCGCCATACGACATCGCGTTCTCTACGCGGGCATAAAGCTGCAAGTCTCGCAAGCTCTGGCCTGTCCAATCTTTGACAAGACGCTGTTTCCTTCTCGGCCCTGCCATGCCAGTCATTGATGAGGTTCGGGTGGCAAGTAGCGCCAACCAACTCCGCACATCCGAAATCCGCGGTGCTGGCACATCTTTCAACAGGCACATCAGCGTCTGCTGAACTCGGTCATAAGGATCGGTTCCATCGCCAAAATTCATGGTCAGCAGTTGGTCCATCTTTCCCGGAGATAAAACCCGCTCCAGGGGCAGGATTGTGCCAACATATTGCTGAATGGAAATGCGGAGCAGCCGCGCCAGCGCCTCCGGGTAGAAGCTCACCGTCAGCGCATGCACTGAGGCAGGCGACCAACTCGCGGATGGTTTCCGCGTTGGACCTGAGAAGACCACCTTGGGAAGCGGCTTTGCGAGCCTCGGAGCATCCGCCCCAGCGCCGCCCTCAACCATTTGCAGTTGGCCGTCCAGTATCCACGAGATGGAGGGGAACGGCGTCGCCGGATAGTAGCTGAACCGATCCGCGTCGGTCAGCTGAACCGCGCGCGTATCGCGCTCCACTGCCATATAGATACAAGCAAGAAGAGGACGACTGGGCAGATGCAGCTTCGCGCATTCCGCCCGTCTCATAGTTTGTGTCGCTTCGGTTCTATACGTCGCAGCCTCATCGGCAGCATACCTCAAGGAAAATTGGGCTCACGAAGAGGCGGGCAATGACGCTTAAGCAGCAACTTTTCCAACGCTTCCCACTCGATGGCTCCGTCATCGTGGCAGGCGAGGGCCTAACCACTCCTTATCACATTTACAACGGTACAATGCTATCGCTTGGTGGCACGGTCGACGGAAGGGTTGCCGCCGGGTTTCTGGCAACTGAGCACCTTGAACCTGTGATGGATACAGATGGGCGGGCGCTTGCCGCGATATGGGTTTGCGATTTCACCGAGGCAAACCTGGGCGCACATCATGAACTGCAAATATCGCTGTTCGCAACCCGACGCGAAGTGCAACGACTACCAGCCAATGCCTTCTCCTATTATCGGGCGCTGACCGCGATCCCCGATCTTATGATGGTATGTCATGGGCTGTGGAACAACACACAACGGGTCGTTCGGTACAATGCCGAACATTTGATGCTCAATGCGAAGTTGACGCAGAGCGAGGTGGAGCTCTCTGGTGATCGCTGGACTTTCCAGTTTCGCGACGCCGGGGGCAAGATGATCGCAGAGGGCTCGGCGCCCTCCTTGCGCCGCCAGCCGTCAGGTGCTTCATGGAGGATCGCGCGACAGATGGGACTTGGCGGAATGCTGCGCCTGCTGCGAACGCCTGTCTTCAGAATGCCGGTGGTGAACACAAGACGGCAAGCTGACGACCGCAATCACTTCTGTATAACCTATACAGCTTGCCAAAAACCGCTGATAAGGGAATCCGCTGATGAGGACCGGATTGTCATCAGCCATTCAAGTTACAGCGAACTCGATTTCAAAATCACCTTCGTGCAGCAGTTGAAGGATATCGGGTTCATTTTCTTGCGACCCCTCCCGATTTCATCCTTGGGATACTGACGAGGCAACCAGACGTCTGACTTGTATTGGCGTTACCAAGAACAAAACTCCCGATGGACAGCCCCTATCCTGACAGACAGGTCCCGCCTGTCGTTTGAGCATAGGAGGCAGCTTGTGAGTTCACAGAGTTCTACCCCGGAATTCAAGGAAGAAGCCGTCAGGCAGGTGGGCGAACGCGGTTATGGCGTTCCGGATGTCGCGGCCCGTTTGGGCGTTTCGGCACATAGCCTGTACAAATGGATCAAGCCCGTATCCCCCGGCCCATCCGGGCAGCAATCCAGGGGACTCCTGGAAGCAAAGAGCGAGGTTCTTCGTCTTTGTTCTTAACTGCGTCGCACCGAAGAGGAGCGGGATCTCTAAAGAAATGCCGCGCGGTACTTTGCCAGGGAACCCGGGTGAAGTACCGCTTCATGAACGACCACCGTTGCGGTGCGAAACCTCATGTTGGTGGTCTGGTCGGTTGCGTTTTATGTTAACTCGGGATGTGACAATAATAAATTTGTATATAAATCGCCATGATCGGAAGGTTGTTGAATAATCACAGCTTTTAAATGATGTGAGTTGTTTATTTTAATGTATGGTAATATCTTTAATTTATACAAATTAATTGTAGTTAGATATTCTTTGCGTTCAATAGCGCTTGTCGCTTGTCGCTTGTCGCTTGTCGCTTGTCGCTTGTCGCTTGTCGTCCGGGCCTGGCAGGTGTCGCGTCAGTTTCGTGGTCTCGCAGATTTGGCCGCGACGGACGTTTGGCATACGCTGCCGGCGCGCCGGCCTTTGGGCTGTGGGGCGGCGAGGAGTTGATGCCCATGCGGCTGCTTGCGGGACTTTTACTGGCTTTGGCGGCGACCCATCCAGCAGCGGCGCATCCCACGGCGCCTTCCGGGCAGGCCGCCGCGCCTGTTGCCGCCGCCCCGCGGGAAACGCTGTTTCGTAATGTGCGCGTTTTCGACGGCACGAATGACCAGTTGTCGGCGCCGACATCGGTGCTGGTGCGCGGCAATGTGATTGCGGCTATCGGCAATGTGGACAAGGCGGCGCCAGACGCCGCCGTGGTGGAAGGCGGCGGGCGGACGCTGATGCCTGGCCTGATTGACGCCCACTGGCACGCCATGTTCGTCAGGCCAACGCCAGAGCAGATGATGGCGGGAGACTATGGCTTCAATGTTCTGCAGGCCGGCGCGGAGGCAACCGCGACGCTGCTGCGCGGCTTCACCACTGTTCGCGATGTCGGAGGACCGAGTTTTGGCCTGAAGCAGGCGATCGACGCCGCCGTGTTGCCGGGACCGCGGATCTGGCCGTCAGGCGCGCTCATCACCGTCACGAGCGGCCATGGCGACTTCCGCCAGGCGTCGGAATTGCCTCGCGACAGCTCAAAGCCGCTCTCACGCATGGAGCAGCTGGGCGCGGCCATGGTGGCGGACAGCCCTGACAAGGTGCGCGAGCGCGTGCGGGAACAGCTGATGCTGGGCGCCAGCCAGATCAAGCTCACGGGCGGTGGCGGCGTGGCGTCTCCACACAGCCCGCTTGATGTTTCCACCTTCACGCCGGAAGAGCTGAAGGCCGCTGTCGACGCCGCCGCCAACTGGGGGACCTATGTGACGGTGCACGCCTATACGTCGCCGGCCGTGCGTCGCGCCATTGATGCCGGCGTGAAGGTGATCGAGCACGCCCAGCTGATGGATGACGCCACGGCGAAATACATGGCCGACAGGGGCGTGTGGCTGTCCGCCCAGCCGATTGTCGAGGAATTCTTCGGCGGCATGTTCCCGCCCGGCTCCGGGGAGGCCGAAAAGGCCAATGAGGTGATCGCGGGCACGGACCGGCTCTACGCCATGGCCAGGAAGTATAATCTGAAAGTGGCGTTCGGCACGGATGTGCTGTTTTCGGCGGCCATGGCGCGGATGCAGGGGCGGATGCTTGCTTCGTTGTCCAAATGGTACAAGCCGGCTGAAATCCTGCGGCAGGCGACAGGCGTGAATGCGGAGCTGCTGGCCCTTTCCGGAAAACGCGCGCCCTACAAGGGCAAGCTGGGCGTGGTGGAGGAAGGCGCGCTGGCCGACCTGATCCTCGTGGATGGCGATCCAACCGCCAACATCAATCTTGTCGCGGACCCGGAGCGGAATTTCCTCGTCATCATGAAGGATGGCAACATTTACAAAAACAGCCTGGGGCGGCCCTGATCCGGCTTGCCATGCCAACCGGCGCGGCGGGCATTCCGTGGAGACGGGATCTGTCAATATTGCTCACCGCCCGCAGCGCCCGCATCGAAGATGAAGACGCCGTGGTGGGGCTGTGGCGGGCCTCTGGCCTTGTGACCAGCTACACTGATCCGAATGGCGGTTTCCGGTTTGCCCTGAACGGGCCTGCATCGGATGTGCTGGTTGGCGAGAACGGGGCTGGCCATATTGCCGGCGCCGTCATGGTTGGATGCGATGGCCATCGCGGCTGGCTCTATTATGTCTCCGCGGCGCCTGGCGGGCGCCGCGTCGGCATTGGCCGCGCCATGGTCAGCGCCGCCGAAGCATGGCTGCGGGCGCGGAGCGTTGCCAGGGGCCAGCTCATGGTCCGGGAAACCAGCGCCCAGGTGGCGGGGTTTTATGGGCGCCTCGGGTTTGAGGTTACGCCGCGCGTCGTGATGGCGAAGTGGCTGGACACTTGAGCGCTCCGGCCTTCGCGATGCGCTGGCGCCCAGTGTAGTGTCTCCTGCGGCGGGGGCTCATGCGGCCGGGAATGCTCCGCCTTTTTCATCTGACGCATGTTTCGGGAGTGGTGGACGCCATTTTTCCCGGAGCACGCCGGACGGGGCCGCCATGCAGGACTGCTATCCGATGCTGCAAGACCATGTTCTTATCGCTGGAGGCGGCATTGGCGGCCTCACGCTTGCCCTGACCCTCCACCAGATCGGCGTGTCCTGCACGGTGCTTGAGAGTGTTCGCGAACTCAGGCCGCTGGGCGTTGGCATCAACCTGCAGCCCAACGCCGTGCGGGAGCTGGAAGATCTGGGGATTGGGGAAGATGACCTCGACGCCATTGGCGTACCGGCGCGCGAGTGGGCGCTGGTTGGCCTCAACGGCAGGGAGATTTATTCGGAGCCGCGCGGCAGGTTCGCGGGCTATCGCTGGCACCAGTACGCGGTGCATCGCGGCGCGTTCCATATGATGCTCTATCGCAAGGTGGTTGAGCGCCTCGGCCCCGATGCCGTCCAGTCCGGGCGCAAGGTGAGCGGCTATCGCCGGCGCGATGACGGCGCGGTGACAGCCCTGGTTGAGCTGGCCGATGGCGGAGCGGTGGAATACACCGGAAAGCTGCTGATTGGCGCGGACGGCATCCACTCCCAGGTCCGGGCGCAAATGCATCCGGAGCAGCCGCCGATCCATTGGGGCGGGACCATCATGTGGCGGGGCACCGCGCGGGCTTTGCCAATCCGCACCGGCTCCTCTTTCGTTGGTCTGGGCACAAGCCGCCATCGCGTCGTGCTGTATCCGATCTCGCATCCGGATGGGCAGGGCCTGGTCACGGTCAACTGGATCGCGGAAAAGACCTTCGACAGCGACCATGACTGGACCCGTTCCGGCTGGTTTCGCCCGGTCGACCTGTCCGGGTTCGCGCATGAGTTCGACGGTTTCGTCTACGACTGGCTGAACCTGCCCGAACTTCTGGCGACATCCCCCGTGGCCTACGAAAACCCGATGATCGACCGCGATCCGGTCGCCACATGGGTTGACGGGCCGGTGGGGCTGATGGGCGATGCGGCCCATCCGATGTATCCGACCGGTTCAAACGGCGCTTCTCAGGCGATCATCGACGCCCGCGTCATCGGCCAGTCCATGCTGGTTCATGGCGTCACGCCGGCGGCGCTGCGCGCCTATGATGATGCGTTGTGCAAGCCGGTTGGCGCGGTGGCCCTGCGCAATCGCGGCGCCGGGCCTTTCGGACTGCTCGGGCTGGTTGAGGAGCGCTGCGGCGGTCAGTTCGAGGATATTGACGACGTCATTCCTGCGGCGGAGCGCGCTGCGTTCATGCTGGCCTACCAGCAGGCCGCAGGCTTCGCCAGGGACAGTCTCAACAATGCGCCGCGAACGGTTCCTGCGGGCGGCTTGGTCGGGAAGGCCGGTTGACGCTCCCGCGTGCGATTTTACGCCGCCCGCATCGCACTGTTTATTGCAGGCGGGCCGTTGTTATTGACATGGACGAAGCGGGCTTTCCGGGGCCTGGGAAAGCAGGCATCGTCGCGGGGCAGGGCGCCGGAACAGCAATGCCAGGCGCATGCTGCAAATCCGGGAGTACGCCATGCTGGTCAAGGGCAAGGTCGCGGTCATTTTTGGCGGAAGCGGCGCCGTCGGCCGGACGGTCGCGCACAGTCTGGCGCGGGAGGGCGCGCGGGTTTGGCTCGGCGCCCGCAACCCGGGCCGGCTGGACCTCATTGCCAGTGAAATCCGCGCGGCGGGGGGAGACGCCGATACGTTCAGCATTGACGTGCGCGATGGAGAGGCCTTGCGCGCGCGGATGGCCAGCCTGGTCGAGCGGGCCGGGGGCATCGACGTGGCGGTCAACGCCACGGGTTTCATGCACGACCAGGGCAAGGGCCTCGCGGCGCTGTCGCTGGCGGAGTTCATGCAGGGCGTGGACCCGCTGCTTGAGGCCCAGTTCAATATTGCAAAGGCTGTCGCGCCACACATGGGCGGCGAGCGCCCCGGCGTCATCATCTCGGTCATTGCTCCCGCCGCCACGATGGCGGTTCCGGGCCACCTCGGCCATATCGTCGGGTGCGCCGGCGTGGAAGCTTTCGTCAAGGCGCTCGCAAGTGAACTGGGTCCGCAGAATATCCGCGTTGTTGGCGTGCGCTCCCATGCGATTGCCGACGCGGTTCAGGCTGGTTCCCACACCCGTGAGCTGTTTGGACCAAAGGCCCAGGCTGTGGGGCTGACGGTGGAGCAATGGGTGGGCGCCGCCGCGCGAGGCACCATGCTGAACCGCTTGCCAACGCTCTCCCAGGTGGCCGGGATGGTCGCATTTCTCGCCTCGGACCATGCCGGCGCGATGACGGCGACGGTGGTCAACATGACCGCCGGCGCGACGACTGGCTGACGCATTGCCGCCGCAAGGCCGCCAGCCGTTATTGCTGGCGCGGCCGGTCGGGTGCTGGCGTCAGCAATTTGGTTAAACCGATAATCAATTCGGAGCGCCATAAATATGGGGTGTCCTCATCCGGCGCTCAATTCTGGAGAGGAAACACGCCCGGACGCGCCAGAAAATGCCGCATGTGACGCGATATCCGGCGAGGTTACGCCAAATCTGCCTGGCTTTGCGGATCTGGCCGCCTTCCTGCGGTCGCGCATTACGACGCGTAACCCTATCCGGAAGAGGTAGGTCTGGCGCCCTGGCCAGCCGGCCGATGATTGACAGGGTCTTCACGTATCCGTGAATCTGGGGAGGTCGAAGCCGCCGCGTCACCTGGCGGAAGAAGGGAGAGCCACACCATGAATGATGTAACGCCAAAGTCCCGGCGCGGGTTTGCTTCAATGGATCCGGCAAGGGTTCGGGCAATCGCCAGCATGGGTGGGCGCAGCGTGCCAAAGGAAAAGCGCGCCTTCGCGATCAACCTGGGCCTCGCGGCGGAAGCCGGGCGCAAGGGTGGTTCACATGTCAACGACAGGACGGGACCGGCCAGGGATGGCGCGGCCGGCCAGGATGACCCTGGAAAGACCTGACCGGACAGGTTGTCTGCCAGGCGCCGCTTCGGGCCATCCGGATTGCATGGCGCCCAGATTTTCTGTGCTGTGACCGACATCTGATCGATCAGCCGTTTCGGGCTGATCGGGAAGCGCTGCAGGCGTCATTGGGCCGGAGGACCGCGCGTCAAAGCGGGTCGCACCATCAGGAACAGCCACCGATTTCCGGGGCTGTTGCATGATGCGAAGGCTGGAGCGCGCGCAAACAACCCCTGGAGGCACCCCCTGGAGGCAAGCCCTGGCCGTGGCTACATGGCGCGGCCTGATGCGGGCGCCGTTACCTGACATTGCAAGGGATGGGATCCTGACGCCTGAACCGGCAAGCGATGCTGCCTGGCGGGCCAGAGACAGCCAGCGTCTGCGCTATGATTCAGCAGGCGCGGCGTTTGCCGGCGGCGTGGAGGGCGTTCCGGTCGGCTGGAGATGAAAATTCTGGATCATTGAGGGCAAATCTGACCCTTTTTCCAGAAAATATCGGGGCAATTCCGGATCGCTCAATGTCTTCAGAGCTGATGAAGATCCACGATGAACCATCGTCCGGCTGGATGTAACCACAATTTTTAAGTGGATTGTAGAGCGTAATAGCGCCTGTAAACAAAAATACTCCTGTTTGAAGAGGGAGGGCCGGTAGCCGGCCTTCCCGTTATTGCTATCTGATGATCAGATAGCCTTGAGGTTCTCAGCGGCCGACTTGCCCTTGCGCTGATCCATCACGATGTCGAACGACACCTTCTGGCCTTCGTGCAGGGTCTGCATGCCGGAGCGCTCGACGGCGGAGATGTGCACAAACACGTCTGCCTTGCCATCGTCGGGCTGAATGAAACCAAAGCCCTTGGTGGTGTTAAAGAATTTTACGACGCCGGTATTCATGACGACTTCCTTTCGAAACGACATGGAAAAATAACGCCTGGCAACGCCAGACGCCATGAACACGAATTTGAGAGAGGAAGTCACAAATGCGCGTGCGCGCAGCAGGAAAGTTCATCAGCAAGTTCGATATGGTCAAGGTATCTGCTGATTGTGTTTTTTGCAAGGACGGGAATTGGCGCGCGCCATGACGTATTCGTCATGCAGACGATGCGGCGCGGCGCGCAGATATGGCGTCACGCGAACATCTGTTTTGAGGTCCTGAAATACTGTTTGGGCATCTGCCAATGAAAGCGGCGGTATGTTTTCCTGCGCCAGGCTTGTCTGGACATCATGTTCAGGTCAGGCCAGTCTGGTTTATTGGATTCTGGCGCGCAATCCGCACGTCACCATGGCGGGCCGCAGCGGAACGACGCCGCCAGTTGCCGCGACCGCATGGGCGCGCCCGGCCCGAAAGCTGGAGGGCGGTCACTGGCGATGAGGCATTTTCAGTTTTTCAGGTGCCGAAACGAACTGTTATCCGGCCATCATCCTGCCAACGAGGAGCGCCGCGACCAGGCCAGAGCCAAACAGGGCGGACAGCATGACCCCAATATGCACCAGATCGTTCCGCGACATCGTAAACCTCCCATATGATTTTATTCCATACTAGGGAGGGATGGAGCGGCGGGCAATGTTATGACGGCATGGCTATGGGCGGGCCCCGGCATGGCTGCGGCAGTGGAGCCAGAGCAATACAAAGCCAATCACCGGCGTGAAAATGTCGGTCCAGAAGACCACGCCGGCGTTGCCTGGCGCGAAATTGTGCGCCGCGATCATCTGGTGGACATGCACGCCGGCGGCGCCCCAGAGGAAGCACGCGGGTCCAAGAATGGCGGCCAGACGCATGTCAAAGCTGCGCCAGCAGGCGAGGAAGCCCACCAGGGAAAAGCCCAGGCTGGCGAAGCCGACCTCCAGCTGGAACGGGCTGTCCGCCCAGCCAATAAACCGCGCCGTCATTTCCGAAAATGCGGTGTGCATGACGAAATTGTAGAGATTGCTGACGCCAATTGAAAAGAAGATGAAGTAAAACAGCAACGCCTCGCAAATGCGTCCGCCGGTCAGCGGCTTCGGCGCCAGCAACAGCGAGATTGCCGAGGCGGCCAGGCCCACGACCAGCAGCGTCAGGGTAAAATTCGACAGCAGCAAAACGATGACGTCGCGCATGGTGGGTGACCTTGTGTTGGCGCGCTGAAAGCAGGGCGGCCCATGCGGGAGGGGGCGGCGGCGGGCGAAGGTTTCGCCCTATCATTTTCATCCTGTCCCCTGCCGGCTGCAGGACGGGTAATGATGGCGGGCGCTGTCGCGGTCAAGGGCAGCGCCAGCGCATCTGCTGGTTTCGCCGATTGGTCCTCTGTCATGGGCAGGCCGCCTGGCTCACGCCAGGACGGACCGCCCATTCGCATCGCTGCCCGAACCAGCCTTCGCGATTCCGCGCCTTCACGGTCCCGCGTCGGCTGGCCAGAGGCGGCGGTTGCCCGCTACGCGCCGGGCCGGGAGGTGGTTACCACCACCACCAGCCAGGGCCGCCCCAGCCGCCCCAGGTCTGGTAATCCCAGGCGGCCTGCTGGCTCAGCTGCGCCGCCATCAGTTCCTGACTGGCGATGGAGCGTTGTACGGACAGGGCCTTGAACTGCTGGTAGCTCGCCTCGCTGCCAACGTAGATGCAGTTGCAGCCCTTCGGATCAGCATAGATGAAGACGGGCTTGCCCCTCACATGGCGCATGGTGAAGGCGCCGGCAGGCAGGCTGGCGAGGGCCGCCTGCTGCTGCGGCGTGCTCGCCACCTTGATGCTGAAGCCGGAGGCGGACAGCATGTCGGTTGTCGATTTCGTCGTCTGGCAGCCAGCGGCCGTAATGGCGGCGAGCAGGGCGCCAGCCACCGCGAAGCCGACGCGGCGGGCAGGCGGCGAAAGCCGGCAGGCCTCATGGGTGATCGTCATGGAGAACTCCATACTATGCCCGCGCTCCGTTTCGCGACGCGCGGTGGTTGCGGGCCCGGAAGCGCCGGATCCTGCGCCTGGGGCCGGGAATGCAGCCAGACGGCTGGCGCGCCTCCACTCGCCCCGGGTTCTTCACACAATGCGATTTCCCCCATGCGCGGCGCCAGAATGAAGGAAAATATTCACGGACCGCAAGCAGGAACCGCGCAATTTTTCGCGGCGCCTGCTTTTTCATCTGTATCTGGCTGGCCCATTCAGCAAAATCAGCCCGCGAATGGGTTTGCATACTGATCGGGCAGGCTTCTCCGGTCGGCTATCCGGCCGGTTTCTTTGGAAATACTCCAGACAGGGCGATGCGCCGATCGCGCCAGAGCGGCGGCAGGCGCCGGATGCCGACATCGGACCCGTCCAGGGCGCCGCTCCATAAACAGGCGCGACGGCATGGCCACACAACCGGCGCGGCTTATCCGGCCTTGCGTCCGGTCAACGCGTCGATCGACAGCGGGCCAGGACCGGCGGCGGCGAGATACAGGAACGTGAAGCAGTAGAGCGCGGCAAGTTCGCCGCCGTTCAGCAGCGGAAAGAAGCCCTTGGGCGCATGCACGAGAAAATAGGCCACCGCGCACACGCCGCTGAGGAGAAAGGCCGAGATGCGCGACTGGAAGCCGATGACCAGCAGGGCGCCGCAGACCAGCTCGAACAGTCCGCCGACGCCGCTCAGGCTGGCAATGGACGTGCTGTTCATCGGGCCGGTGGGAAAGCCCAGGATCTTGCTGGTTCCGTGCTGCAACACCAGCAGGCCCGACATGATGCGCAATATGGAGAGCAGGAAGGGTGAAAACCTGGACGCGAACTCCATGGCCGTTTTCCTCGCAGGATACATTGGTTCTGCAAGTATAGGTCGGCTTTCGCGCGCCTGTATATGGGCCTGCGACCGCTGTCGGGGCAGGTCACACAATAATGTTAATGGGAGACGTTGTCGCCGCCGTGCGATGGCCCACCAATGCTGGAATGGCTCCAGAAAATGATGCCGGTCTATTTGCGCTTGGGCAGTGCGCCGCCGGTTAGAGCGTTTTGCGATCAGACGGAATCATCTGACCGGGCGGAGTTCGCTCAAATCACGGAAGGCTGGCGCATTCCCTGACCCGGATTGGCCGGCCAATGCGCTGGTCTGGGCAGCGCCGAATGGGTCCATCGGCGCATGGGGAGCGATAGGAGCCGCCGCGACGTCCGGTGGAGGTCGCGGCGGCGCGTCTTATTCCGGCAGGACGCGGACGGCGCCCCTGTCGGCTGACGATGCGAAGGCGGCGTACGCCTTCAGCGCCGTGGTGACGTTGCGCGGGCGCGGCGCGGCCGGCTTCCAGCCCAGCCGGTCCTGTTCGGCGCGGCGCGCGGCCAGTTCGGCTTCGGGCACGGCGAGATTGATGGTGCGGTTCGGGATATCGATCTCGATGATGTCGCCGTCGCGCACCAGGCCGATGGCGCCGCCCTGGGCGGCTTCCGGCGAGGCGTGGCCGATGGACAGGCCCGAGGTGCCGCCCGAAAAGCGCCCATCGGTAATCAGCGCGCAGGCTTTGCCGAGGCCGCGCGACTTCAGATAGCTGGTCGGGTACAGCATTTCCTGCATGCCCGGACCGCCCTTGGGGCCTTCATAGCGGATCACCACCACGTCGCCGGCCTTCACCTGCTTGGCGAGAATGGCCTTCACCGCGTCGTCCTGGCTCTCATAGACCACTGCAGGGCCAGAGAATTTCAGGATCGACTCGTCCACGCCGGCGGTTTTGACGATGCAACCATCCAGCGCAATGTTGCCCTTCAGCACGGCCAGGCCGCCATCCTTCGAGAACGGGTGCGCGACCGAGCGGATAACGCCGTTCTCGCGGTCCAGATCGAGCTCGTCCCAGCGCGCCGCCTGGCTGAAGGCTGTCTGGGTCGGGATGCCGCCCGGCGCCGCGCGGAAGAATTCGCGCACGCTCTCGCTGTCGGTGCGATCAATCGCCCAGCGGTCGATGGCCTCGCCCAGGGTCGCCGTATGCACGGTGGGCGTGTCGCGATGGATCAGGCCGCCCGCTTCGAGCTGGCCCAGAATGGCCATGATGCCGCCAGCGCGGTGCACGTCTTCCATATGCACGTCTTGTTTGGCGGGAGCGACCTTCGACAGGCACGGCGCCTTGCGCGACAAGGCGTCGATGTCGTCCATGGTGAAGTCGACGTCGCCTTCATGCGCCGCCGCCAGGATGTGCAACACCGTGTTGGTGGAGCCGCCCATGGCGATGTCCAGCGTCATGGCGTTTTCAAACGCCCGCTTGTTGGCGATGTTGCGGGGCAGCACCGAGGCGTCGTCCTGCTCGTAATAGCGGCGGGCGAGGTCAACGATCAGGTGGCCGGCTTCGATGAACAGGCGCTTGCGGTCGGCGTGGGTGGCGAGCACCGAGCCGTTGCCAGGCAGCGACAGGCCGAGCGCCTCCGTCAGGCAGTTCATCGAGTTGGCGGTGAACATGCCGGAGCACGAGCCGCAGGTCGGGCAGGCCGAACGCTCGATGACCTGCACATCCTCATCGGAGACGTTTTCGTCAGCGGCGGCGACCATGGCGTCGACCAGGTCGAGCGCCTGCGTCTTGCCGTGCAACACCACCTTGCCGGCCTCCATCGGGCCGCCGGAAACGAACACCGCCGGGATATTCAGCCGCATGGCGGCGTTGAGCATGCCGGGGGTGATCTTGTCGCAATTGGAGATGCAGACCATGGCGTCGGCGCAATGGGCGTTGACCATGTACTCGACGCTGTCGGCGATGATCTCGCGCGACGGCAGCGAATAAAGCATGCCATCGTGGCCCATGGCGATGCCGTCATCCACGGCGATGGTGTTGAATTCCTTGGCGATGCCGCCCGCCGCCTCGATCTCGCGCGCCACGAGCTGGCCGAGGTCCTTCAGGTGCACGTGACCGGGGACGAACTGGGTGAAGGAATTGACCACGGCGATGATCGGTTTGCCGAAGTCGCCGTCCTTCACGCCGGTGGCGCGCCAGAGGCCGCGGGCCCCGGCCATGTTGCGGCCATGTGTGGTTGTTCTCGAACGATAGGCTGGCATTGGGCGGTTGTCTTTCACTTCCATGTCGCTCTGAACCAGAGCACGGTCATCGCGGCTGAGTAAACCCTTTGGATCGCATGAGGCCAGGCTGTCGCCCGCATCAAGCCGCCGCGTGACCCGCCGCCGGTCGCTTTGACATCATTCCAGACTAGCACGCCGCAGATGCGCAGTTCCATGGGGTGGGTCGCGCCAAATCGTCATGAGGGCCCGCATGCGGCGGCAGCACAGGCATATCCGCTCGCCAGCGATGCCGGCGCTGTCGCGCGCCTGCGGTGGCCCGATAATGTCACCCGTCAATATAGGCGCGCCGGCCGGATTAAGTAAGGCGCCGGGCTGTTTGCGGCGAAGGGGGCTACGCGTCGCCAGGCGCTTCTCCGGCCGATCCGCCCGCTTCGCGCGATATCTCCCCGGCAGGCGCCCGCGCTCCGCGCGACATCTTCCCACCAGAAACCCGCGCTCCGCGCGATGCTTCCCCGACAGGTGCTCGCGCTTCGCGCGATGCCTCCCCACCAGAAGCTCGCGCTCCGCGCGACATCTCTCCAACAGATGCTCGCGCTCCGCGCGATGCTTGCGCCATGCGGCGGTATTGCGCTGGCGTCATCCCAGTCCAGCTCCGGAAGGAGCGATGGAACACCGGCGCGGCCGTGAAGCCAAGCTCCAGCGCCAGGGCGTCGATCTTCTCGCGCCCCTGGGCCAGCCGGCGCATGGCCGTATCCCGCCGCAGCCGGTCCTTGATCTGCTGGAACGAGGCGCCCTCGGCCGCCAGCCGCCGGGCGAGGCTGCGGCGGGACAGGGCCAGATGCGCCGCCGTTTCCGCCAGACCGGCCTGAAAGCCGTGCGGGCCGGCGTAAAGGAAATGGCGCACCCGCAACGCCAGCAGATGGGTCATGGAGGTGGTGAACAGCCAGTCGCGCGGCGCCCGCTCCAGGAATGCCTGAACCTCCGCCTCCTTGCGCAGGATCGGCTGCGCCAGCGTCCGCGCCGTGAAGGCGATGGCGCTTGGCCCACCGCCGAACTCCGGCTGGCGCGGAAACATCATGGCGTAATCGGCGGCGAAGGACGGGCGCGGGAAGGCGAGCCGCAGCCCGGCGAGGGGAACCTCCTGGCCAGCGAGCCAGGAAGCGACGCCGTGCGCCAGCTTGAGCATCAGCGCCTGGCCGAAGCGGTTGAGCGGCGCATCCGCGGCGCGCGGCGCCACGGTCATGACGCCCTCGCCGCCGTCATCGGTGAAAACCAGCTGGTAGTCATCGAGTAGCAGGCTCCACACCTGGGCAAGCCGGTTCAGCGCCGTGGCCATGGATGGCGCGCCGATGAGCGAGCGGCAGATCAGCTTGAGCGAGCCTGAGCGGATCGGTCGTGACCACAGCCCCATCATCTCGTCGCCAGTCGCGACGGCGGCGATCTGGTAGAAGGCAATGATCTGCTCGCCGGCAATCCGCGCGCCAGGCCGCGCCAGCATGGCCGGCGCCACGCCCGCCGCCTCCAGGAAATGCGCCAGCTGCTCCCTGCCGGCGATCCGCTCCAGCGCCGCGAACCAGTCCTGAACCAGCTCATGGGACAGCGAGACCGGATCGCCGGACGGGTTGGCCATATCTGTCATGTTTTTGGCTGTTCCCGTTATTTTCCTGCGGTTCATTCAGCATCAATGTGGCCGCAGATGCAATAACGCGCCGCCAGAGCCTTTGCTTTGAGCGAATTCTTTCCGATCAAGCGGCTCCGCCTGATCAGACAGCGCTCTCATGCGGCGTCAGCCAGACGGGACCCGGACATGACAACCTTCCGCTCATTGAAACTGGAGATGCGGGACGCCGTGGCGATCCTGACCCTGGCGCGGCCAGAGCGCCGCAATGCCATTGACGAGGACACCGTCATGGAGATCGGCCGCTTCTTCGCCGATCCGCCGCCAGAGGCGCGCGTTGTCGTGCTCAATTCCGAGGGCGATCATTTCTGCGCCGGCCTGGACCTGGACGAGCACGCCCGCCTGCGCCGCACTCCGGCCCAGTTCATGCGCATGTGCCAGAAATGGCACTGGGCCTTCGACCAGATCCAGTACGGCGGTCTGCCGGTCATCGCGGCGCTGCGCGGCGCGGTGGTGGGCGGCGGCCTGGAACTCGCCGCCGCCTGTCATACCCGGGTCGCGGAGCCGTCGACCTTCTTCGCCCTGCCGGAAGGGCAGCGCGCCATCTTCACCGGCGGCGGCGCCACCGTGCGGGTGGGGCGCATCATTGGCCCTGGCCGGATGGTCGACATGATGCTGGCGGCGCGGACCTATGACGCGGCGCGCGGGCTCGACCTCGGCCTGTGCCACGAAATCGTCGCGCCGGGCGCCGGCCTCGAGCGGGCCATCGCCATCGCCGAAGCCGCGGCGAAACACGCGCCGCTGTCGAATTACGCCATGGTCACGGCCATCGGCCGCATCAACGACATGTCGACCACCGACGGCCTGTTCGCTGAAAGCCTGATGGCTGGCATCGTCCAGAGCGGCCCGGAAGTCGCCGCGGGCCTCGACGCTTTCCTCAGCAAGAAAAGCAGCCGGCTCGAACCGAAGGACTGACCGGTTTGCGCCTGCTGTCGCGGGCGAGGCCCATGGACATGGCCCGTAGACCCTGTTCGCAGCTCTTGCCCGCATTCCCTGCCCGGAAAGCCGGTCCGCCCGTGCGCGCGCCGGCCCCCGGGCGGTGTGGCCCCCGGGCGGTGTGGCCCCCGGGCGGTGTATCACCGCCCGTCTTCATTTCCCTCCGTCACGGCCGGACCCGTTTCAGCCAGCCGCGAAAGCACGCCCTGGTGGGTTGCCACAGGTAACGGTGGGACGTAGCGGTGGGCGCCGGATCCGGCGCCCGCGCGCCTCAGGCGTCAGCCGGTTCCGTCACCAGCATGCGCGTCAGGGCGGCGCGGATGGCGTCACCCAGCGGCTGCGCGCCTTCGGCCGTGGCCTGGACCAGGGTGGTCTGGCATACGCCGACGCATTTGCCCTTCTGGAACATGGCCTGGCCGATGTCCCAGGAGGCCGAGCCGATGCGCAGGACGCCGCTGCGAATTTCCACGTCCGCGCCGTGAAAGACTTCAGCCAGATAAGTGACCCGGCTGTCGGCGGTGACGATGCGCACCCGTTCCGCTGAAGCGGCGCGCACCACGTCGCCGGTGAAGCGCGAGCGGGCTTCGTCATAATAAGCGGCGACGGCGATGTTGTTCACATGGCCGAGGCGGTCCTCATCGCGATAACGGGTCTGCAGGATAAAAACGTGCGGATAGGCGGCGCTGTTTTGACGCCAGACGGGCGGTTTCATGGGCTGGGCATCTCACTCGATTGATTGTTGCCTGGGTTGCATTGCCTGATAGCCTTCCGGGACGGCTGTCGTGAACCCCCGTCCGCGCGGGTTGCGGCGGTTTGTGGCCACATTGGCTGGTATACCCGGCGATAGCCGGTTCTCTGGGGCGTCTGATGCAAGTTTCCCCCCTTATCCTGATTGTCGAGGACGATCGCGAGATCAGCGCGCTCGTCGCCCGCTATCTGACGCAGAACGACATGCGTTGCGCCACGGCGGCGGACGGCCGGCAGATGGACCGTCTGCTGCGCGCCGATCGGGTCGATCTGGTCATTCTCGACCTCAACCTGCCGGGCGAGGATGGCCTCGCCATCTGCCGCCGGCTGCGCCAGTCATCAAGCGTGCCGATCATCATGCTGACCGCGCGGGGCGAGGATGTGGACCGGATCATCGGGCTGGAAATGGGCGCCGACGACTACCTGGCCAAACCGTTCAATCCGCGCGAGTTGCTGGCCCGCGTCCGCGCCGTGCTGCGCCGCCGCGACAACCCCCAGGCCATCGTGGAGGAGGTGAGCGCCTTCTCGTTCCTGGGCTGGACGCTCGATGCGGCGGCGCGCAAGCTCAGCAACCCGGAGGGCGTGCGCATCGCCGTCACCGGCGCCGAATTTGAACTGCTGCGGGCGTTGTGCGAGCACGCCGGGCGGGTGCTGTCCCGCGATACGCTGCTCGATCTGACCCAGGGGCGCGTTGCGGCGCCCTTCGGGCGCAGCATCGACGTGCTGGTCAGCCGGCTGCGACAGAAGATCGAGCGCGATCCGCGCGACCCGGACATCATCCGCACCATTCGCTCCAGCGGTTATCTGTTCACGCCGGCCGTTGAACGCCGATGACGCCGCGTCTCTGGCTGCCCTCACGCATCGCCAGCCAGATCGCCATTCTGGTGATTGGCGCGGTGGTGTTGCTGCAAGTGCTGATGGCCGGGGCGCTGTTCCTCCTGGCGCCGCGCCCGCATCGCGGCCCCCCGGAGCTGGCTCCGGTCGCCGCCGTCCTCCGGTTGTCCGCCGCCGCGCCCGCCGGGCTCCGGCCGCAAATTCTGGATGCGGCCAATGTCGCGGAGCCTTCCTTCCGCTTCATGCTCGCGTCGGGCAAGGCGCCGGCGGCCGCAGAGAATGCCGCAGAGAATAAGGCCATGGAGAAGGAGGCGCATCCGGTTGTACAGGGTCTGGGGCAGCGGCTTGGGCCGGGGTTTCGCATATGGACCCCCGCCGGCGCTGGCGCAGGTTCGGGCAATAATCCTGGTCAAAAACCTGGCGACGATGCGGGCAAAGCTTCAGGCGGTCTTCCGGGAGCGCTGATGGTCGCCTTGCCAGATGGGCAGGTTCTCCAGGTCGTGCTGGCGAATGGGTTGCCTGGCGGGCCCCCGCCAACGCCAGTGCCGCTTTTCGTGGTGGGGACGCTGGCGCTGGTCACGGTCAACATTGGCGTGCTGACCATCTGGGCGTCGCGCGGCATCACCGCGCCGCTGGCCAGGTTCGCGAAGGTGGCGGAGGAGTTCTCCGTCGACCGTGATCCGGCCCCGCTGCCCGAGGAAGGGCCGGCGGAGATCCGCGCCGCGGTGCGGGCGCTCAACCGCATGCGCGACCGCATCCATTCCATGTTCGCCGACCGCACGCAGATGCTGGCCGCCGTCAGCCACGACCTGCGCACGCCGATCACCCGCCTGCGCCTGCGGGCGGAGTTCATCGAGGAGCCGGGGGTGAAGGCGCAGTTCGCCCGCGATCTGTCGCAGATGGATGCGATGGTGCAGGGGGCGCTGTTTTTCCTGCGCGACGGCGACCAGAAGGAGCCGGCGACGCCGGTTGACCTGTCCAGCCTGCTGCAAACCATTGCCGATGCCTTTGACGATATGGGCCGGGACGTGGGTTATGAAGGTCCGCGCCAGGGGGTGGTTCAGGGGCATGCCCGGCAACTGGAGCGGGCGGTCGTCAATCTGGTCGAGAACGCTGTCCGCTATGGCGAAGCCGTCGCCATCCGCCTGCGCCAGGACGGGGCGAAGCTGGTGATTGACGTGGCCGATGATGGCCCCGGCATCGCCCCCGGGGACCGGCAGCGGCTGCTGAAGCCTTTTACGCGCGGCGACGCGGCCAGGGGGCAGGGCGACGCTGAAGGATTTGGGCTTGGCCTGTCGATCGCCCAGTCGATCGTCGCCGCCCATGGCGGCGAACTCACCCTGCATGACAATCAGCCAAAAGGGTTGCTGGCGCGGATCACTTTGCCGGCGGCGGGAGCCGCCGCCTGACCAGGCGCGGCGGCGGCGCTGGTTACAATTTTCCATGTTGCGGAAACATTCAGCAACATTGGCGCCGGGTTTTGGTCCAGGCGCCGGGCCAATGTTCCGGCGGAATTTGCTGGAACGCCATGGTCATGCCAACGCCCATTCTTACCCGGCTCTGCCGCCGCGCCGTCATCAACGGGACGGTGTCGGTGATGAGCATCGCCCTGGCCTCCCTGTCCGGGCCGTCCAGAACCGGACAGCATCCGGTGGAGCCGCCGCGCCTGGCGGCCAGCGGCAAGGTCATCGACCGGCTGGTGGAAACCAGCGTCGCCGACGTCAACTTCATCCAGCGGGCGACGCTGGCGCCGGCGGCGGGCGACCAGTTCGCCGCCGTGCCGGTGATGCTGGCGGTGGATGGACCGCAACTGGTTCCGGCGCGCGCCATGGTTGCCGACGCTGGACCGGCGCCGGCCCAGCCGACCAGCCGGCGCGCGGTCCGCACGGCGAAAGCGGTTGCGCCCCATACCCGCAGGCTGGCGATGGCGCCGTTGCCGCCGCAGCGGCCGGTGGAGCGGCAGCCGGCGCCGGACAGCGTCGTGGCGGCTGCGGCGAAGCTGGAGCAGCCGTCGCTGAGGTCCAGGGTGATCGGCGGCGCCGTGGTGGCGCTGGACGCCACCTGGTCATTGCTGACGCGCTCGCTGTGACGGTCTCCAACATGCAGCGCGCTGATGCGCGACCACATGCCCGGGCCCGCTTCGGGGCCCTGTTCGTTGGCCTCGCCCGGCGCTGGCGCGCCGCCATCGACGCCAGCCTGAAGGAGCTTGGGCTGACTGACGCCACCCTCGCGCCGCTGGCGCAGATCGCCCGCTGTGGCGAGGGCGTCGCGCAGAAGGAACTGGCGGCGGCTGTCGGCGTCGGCGGTTCGACGCTGGTGCGGCTGCTGGATATTCTGGTGGCCCAGGATCTGGTGGAGCGCCGGCAGGACCGGGGCGACCGTCGCGCCAACCGGCTGTATCTGACGCCGGCCGGCCGCGCTGTCCTGCGGCGTATCGAAACCATCCTGGCTTCCGTTGAAGACGAGATGCTGGCCGACATGGATGAGGACGCCCTGGAGGGCCTGACCCGGGCGCTGGAGCAAATCGACGCCCGCATCGCCGCCGCCTGCGCCACGCCAGTCCCCGGCGCCAGCCGCCGCAGGGCGTAGGGCAACGGGCATAGGACAAGGGGCGCGAGCATGGGGCAAGCGGCGTTTGGCGACCGGCGGGTCATCCGGCCGATCCGGCTTGCCCCAAAGCAGGGGAACCGGCTCCAGCCGGCGCTGTTTCCGGCTGTCTGCGCATCCCGCCCAGTAATGCCTGGCCGCCGCACGGCGCTGGCCTGAGGCCCGTGCGTCATGCGCATCGGGCTCTGGCATTGCAGGCCCCGCCGGCGGATTTACGCCGGTGGTTTTCGATCAGGTCATGTCCGGTCAGGCGATTTTTTTGCCGGTCGCCTGATTCCGCTTGCGGTCCCCGTGAAGGGCCTGCTAGAAAAAATGAAATAAGATAAGTTATGTTATTGTTAGCCTGGAACCGGGCGACACTCAGGGATGGAAACGCCTGCTGCATCCGCAGGGAGGGGGAAACATGACTCGCCTATCGCGTCGCGCCTTCACCATGGGCGCCGCCATGTCGCTGGCGGCGCCCGCCATTGTTCGCGCCGCTGGAGACAGCCCGTTGCGCATCGGCGTGCTCGCCGACATGAACGGTCCTTATTCCAATCTCTCCGGCATCAGCGCCGTCACCGCCGTCCGCCTCGCCGTGGAGGACTTTCACAAGGAGAAGCCGGATATCCCGGTGGAGGTGGTGCAGGCGGATTTCCAGCTCAAGCCGGACATTGGCCTCGCCGTCGCCCGCAACTGGTTCGACACCGGCGACGTGCACGCCATCGCCGACATTCCCATGTCGGCCCTGGCGCTCGGCATCACCGAACTGGCCCGCGACCGCAACCGGGTCGGCCTGTTCACCGGCACCGCCACCGAAGACCTCACCGGCAAGTTCTGCGGCCCGAACCACGTGCACTGGACCTATGACAGCTATGGCATGGCCAGCACCGTGGCCAACGCCATCATGGACAAGAAGCTGGATACCTGGTTCTTCATCGCCGCAGACTACGCCATGGGCGCCTCGGTGGTGCGCGACGCCTCGCAGATCATCGAGAAGCGCGGCGGCAAGGTGCTCGGCGTGGTGCGCCATCCGTTCCCCGGCTCCGGCGATTTCTCCAGCTATCTGCTGCAGGCGCAGCAGAGTGGGGCGAAAGTGATCTGTTTCGCCAACGCCGGCGACGACCTGGTGAACTGCATCAAGCAGGCCAATGAATTCAACGTCACCAGCAACGGCTCCATCCTCACCGCCATGCTGATGGATGTGCCGCAGGTGCACTCCATGGGCCTGAAGGATGCGCAGGGCATCTATTACGCCAACGGCTTCTATTGGGACCGCGACGACGCCACCCGCGCCTTCACCCAGCGCCTGCTGCCCTTCGTCAAGGATCTGCGCCCGTCCCAGAATATCGCCGGGGCCTATTCGGCGTCCTTGCATTACCTGCGCGCCGCCGCCGCCGTGGGGCCTGAGGTGGCGCGCAAGAATGGCGCCGCCGTCGTGGCGAAGATGAAGGAGACGCCCGTCGCCGAACCGCTGTTCGGGCCGGCGCGCATCGCCCCGAACGGCCGGCTGATGAACCGCATGTACCTGTGCCACGTGCGCAAGCCGTCGGAATCGAAGGGGCCGTGGGACTACGTCACCATCGCCGGCGTGGTGCCGCCGGAAAAAGCTTTCCGGCCCCTGTCCGAAGGCGCCTGCAAGCAGGCCGGTTGAACGACGGTGGCGAGCGGCAGGCGGCGGCGCCTTGATGCCCGCCGCCCTGCCTGGCCATGCCTGGGTAGCCACGCGCAGGCGGGGGCCACGCCCGGGGCATTCTTTCAATTGCAATCTTCTCAATTGCAGCCTCGCCAATTTGGAGAGCGCGTCATGCTCCAGAAAATCGTGCGAACAACCCTGCGCCGGGTCGCCGCTTCCCGCCCCGCCGCTGGCCTGATGGCGGCGGCGCTGGCGGCGGGCCTTGCGGGCGCGCTGTCCTGCGCCCATGCGGCCGACCGTTACGCCGGGCCAGGCGTCAGCGCGGACGAAATCCGCATCGGTCAGACCATGCCCTATAGCGGGCCGGCCTCCGCCTATGGCCAGTTGGGCAAGGCCGAGGCGGCCTATTTCCGCTATCTCAACGATCGCGGCGGCATCAATGGCCGCAAGATCCGCTTCCTGTCGCAGGACGATGGCTACAGCGCGCCCAAGGCGCTGGAGGGGGTCCGCAAGCTGGTGGAAGGCGACGACGTCGCCCTGATTTTTGGCACGCTGGGCACCGCCAACAATCTGGCGATCCGCGCGTATCTCAACGGCAAGAAAGTCCCGCAATTGTTTGTTGCCGGCGGTTCGCAGGCGTTCAACGACCCGAAGCATTTCCCCTGGACCATGGCCTGGCAGCCGGCCCTGTATCGCGAGGGCGTTTTCTTTGGCCAGCAAACGGCCAGGCGCACGCCGCAGGCCAAAATCGGCGTGCTTTACCAGAATGATGATTTCGGCAAGGAACTGCTGGCCGGGCTGCGTTCCGGACTTGGCGGGAAGGCCGGCCAGATCGCGACAGCCCAGAGCTTCCAGGCGACGGACCCCACCATCGACTCGCAGATCATCAATCTGAAAGAGGCGGGCGTCGATGCGGTGTTCCTGTTCGCCTATTCGCGCCAGGCGGCCCAGGCCATCCGCAAAATCCATGAAATGGGCTGGAAGCCGCAGATCTATCTGACGCTCGGTTCTGCCTATATCGGCTCCACCTTCAAGCCGGCCGGCATTGAAGCCTCGACGGGCGTGATGACCGCCGGCTTCATCAAGGAAGCCACCGATCCGGCGTGGAAAGACGACGCGGCGGTGAAGGAATGGCGGGCCTGGTTCGACAAATACCTGCCAGGGGCCGACCCGACCGACACGCTCAATATTGTCGGCTACGCCTACGCCCAGACCCTGGAGCAGGTGCTGCGCCAGGCCGGCGACGATCTGAGCCGGGAGAATATCCTGAAGCAGGCCGCCAACCTGAAGAATGTGCGCATCCCGGTGCTGTTGCCAGGCAGCCTGATCAACACCACGCCGGACGATTACGCGGTGGTCACGCACATGCGCCTGCAACGGTTCAACGGCGCCAGTTGGGACGCGGTGGAATAGGGCCGGGCCGGACCTCGCGCACCGCTGTCTCCGGACGTCCCGGCGGCGGGTGCTCCGGTTGCCGTGGGCCGGAGCCGCCGTTTTGCGCGTGGGCGCATCCCCACTCATCCCCACCGCGTCATGCCCGCGCCCGTCGCGGGCATCGACTTTTTGCGCAGGCGTGCATGATGGGCCGGCGCAGGTCCGGCCATGGCAGAGGTCCGGCCATGACGCAGGGCTGGGCGGAGGCGCCCCGGAGGTCAGCCCTTGCCGGCGCCGTCAGGCCGCGAGAGCAGGTCGAAGGCGTCCTTGAAGAAGCGGCGGCGGCCGCCGTTGTCGAACAGCTGCAAATGGGCGACGTTCACCGCCATCAGGATGCGGGAGCGCAGTTCGGCCTGCGCCGCGTCGAAGCCCAGATCGCGGAAGGCGTCAGTCAGAAAGGCCAGCACCTGGGCCTCTGCCTCGCGCACGGTGGTGGCGGCGCGCGGGTCCATGGTGGCCCAGATGCGCATGGCGTGGTCGAGGTCGAAGGTGCCCTCGACGACGCTGCGCCGCGCCAGCTCGCGCACCCGCGTTTCCGGGTCGGGGTCGTCGAACGAGGTCCGGTCGAGCACGCCGCGCACCCGGCCCATGCTGTAACTGGCGGCCAGCTCGCCCAGATATTCTTCGAAGTCGCCGAAGTGATGATAGAAACTGCCGGTCGAAACGCCGAGCTTGCGGGTGAGGGGCGCCAGCTTCACGGATGAGATGCCGCCTTCGCGCAGAATGTCCTGGCCGGCGCTGATCCAGTCCTCCCGGGTCAGGCGCCTGTCGGACCTCCCGCGTCCGCCGGCGTCGCGCGCGTCCTGTTCGTCGGCAGCCCGGGACCGGGATGGTCTGGCTTTCGGCGGCAAGGCGTCGGTCATCGGTCTGGGATCCTTTCCGTTCTGCGTCCGCCTCATAACATCCATGCACGGGATTGGCGACGCGACGCAATTGACAATAACATAACTTATCTTATTCTGATGTACATCAGGTTCCGGGCAGGGGGAATGCCCGCCGGACCCAGGGCGTGCGCCAGCTGGCGCGGCTGTCGTTCGCGCCGGGCGCTATCCGGCGGGGCGCTCGCCGCTTCCAGGCTCGGGCGCGATGGAACAGCAGGGGCGAAACCACGGGTTTTGCTCCGCCGGCAAACGGAGGAAACACATGAGCCGTCCACTGATTGTCGGCGTCGGCGGAACAACCCGCCAGAATTCGTCATCGGAGCTGGCCCTGCGCGCCGCGCTGCGTCATGCGCGCGCCGCCGGCGCCGAAACGGCGATCTTCACCGGCGCCGATCTGAACCTGCCCATGTATGGCGCCGAAGATGACAGCCGCACCGGGGCCGTCACCCGCTACATCGAGGCGCTGCGGCGCGCCGACGGCGTCATTCTCGCTTCGCCCGGTTATCACGGCTCGATCTCCGGCCTGCTCAAGAACGCCCTCGATTACATTGAGGATTTGCGCGAAGACGCGGCGCCTTATCTCGACGGACGGGCCGTCGGCTGCATCGTCAGCGCCTACGGCGCCCAGGCCATGGGCACGACGCTTTCCGCCATGCGCAGCATCGTCCACGCCCTGCGCGGCTGGCCGACGCCCATGGCCGCCGCCTTCAGCGCCGTGACCCCGGTGTTCGACGCCGACGGGCAGTGCGTTGACCCGGCCGCTGACCGGCAGTTCCGCATGATCGGCGAGCAGGTGGTGGAGTTTGCCCACATGCGCGCCAGCCATCGGGCCAGTCATCACCCCGACGCGCGCGATCTGGCCGCGCCGGCGACGTTGCGGGTCGCCTGCGGCTGAGCGCGATCCGCGCCATGACGCCGGACAAGGACGGCCAACCGTCCGCCGGCCTGCTGTTTCCCCCGGGCGGAGGTCAGGCGCCGGGGAATGGAGAAAACCGGGGGAGTGGAGGAAAGCCATGAACGGGGAAGAGGCATGAGGGCGGAGGCGCCGGCGACCATCGATGCGCGGCAGGCGGATGCCGCCGGGCTCGCCCAGGCAGATTTTCCGCAGGCAAATCTGTCGCAGGCAAATCTGTCGGAGGCAGATCTGGCTGGCTGGCTCGCGCCCGCAGCGCCCCATGGCGGCGTGGCGGCGGGCCTGCGGCTGTCGCAGGCGTTGCAGCGCTGCGTGCGCCTGCGTGGCCGCGAGATTGCCGTGGTCGATGGCGACGTCAGCCTGACGTGGCGCGCTTTCGCCGAACGGGCGACCCGTCTTGCCGGGGCCTTGCGGGCCCTCGGCATGCAGGATGGCGACCGGGTCTGCATGCTGGCCAACAACAGCCACCGTTATCTGGAGTTTTACTTCGGCGTTCCCTGGGGCGGCGGCGTATTCACCCCTCTGAACTTTCGTCTCGCCCTGCCGGAGCTGACCGCCATTATCGCGCACGCCGGCGCCGATATCCTGCTGGTGGACGATGTCTGGGCGGGCGCCGGCGCGGAGCTGGCCGCCGCTGCCGGCGTGCGCTGTGTCATCCACGCCGGCGATGGGCCAACGCCGCCCGGCATGCGCGCCTATGAGGCGTTGCTGGCGGCGGCGGAGCCGGCGGAGGATCGCGGGCGCGGCGGCGACGATGTGGCGGCGCTGTTCTACACCAGCGGCAGCACCGGCGCGCCCAAGGGGGTGATGCACACCCACGCCAATATCCTGTTCAGCGCCGTGACCTATGCGGCGGCAATCCGTCTTGATGAGGAATCGACGGCGCTGATCTCCGGTCCGCTGTTCCACGTCGGCGCCGCTGGCATCTGCATTCCGGCGATGGTTGCTGGCGGGCGCATCGTGCTGCTGCCGAAATTCGAGCCAGCCGCCGTGGCTGAGGCCATCGGCGCCCATGGCGTGACCGTCACCTCGCTGGTGCCGACCATGCTGCGGATGTTGCTGGACGATCCGGCCAGCCGCCGCCACGATCTGACCAGCCTCAACACCCTGCTTTATGGCGCATCGCCCATGCCGGAGGCGCTGCTGAACGAGGCGCTGGCGCTGATGCCATCGGCCCGCTTCATCCATTGCTATGGCATGACAGAGGCGACGGCCTCCTGCACCGCGCTGCCGTCGCGCTATGTCTCGACACACCGCCACGAGGGGCGGGTGAAGTCCTGCGGCCGGGCGCTGACCGGGCTCGATGTCGCCGTGTTCGATCCCCATGGCGCGCCCCTGCCGCCAGGTGAGATGGGCGAGATCGTCGTGCGCGGGCCGACCATCATGAAGGGCTACTGGCAAGAGCCGGAGCTGACGGCGCGCACGGTGCGCAATGGTTGGCTGCACACCGGCGACCTTGGCTACATGGACGACGCGGGCTTCGTCTATCTGGTCGACCGCCTGAAGGACATGATCATCACCGGCGGCGAGAACGTCTATTCGTCCGAGGTGGAGGACGTGATCTACGCCATCCCCGGCGTGTCCCAATGCGCGGTGATCGGCATGCCGCACGAGCGCTGGGGCGAGCAGGTGCACGCCGTCATCGCCATGGCGCCTGGCGCCGACCTGACGGAGGAGGCGGTGATCGCCCACTGCCGCGCCCGCATCGCCCGTTACAAATGCCCGCGCTCGGTCGATCTGCGCACAGAACCACTGCCGCTGAGCGGGGCCAACAAGATCAACAAACCCCTGCTGCGCAAACAGTTGCAGACGCCGGCCTGACCGGCGCCATTGACCAGCGCCTGGTTCAGGCGCGGCGCGATAACCTGGAAACGCTTACGGAGAGTCAAAATGGCCCTGAAAACCCCGGAACAATACTACGAATCCCTGCGTGACGGCCGCGTCACCTTCTGGGATGGCAAGAATATCCCGGACATCACGAAGAGCGACCGCTTCCGCGTGCCGCTGGCGCTGATCGCCCACGACTATGAATATGACGATCCGGATCTTGGCCATCTGCGCCGCTACACCACGGAGGACGGCTCCGAGGCGCACCGCATCTTCCAGGTCCCGCGCACGGCGGAGGATTTGCAGACCCGCGTCGAGATGCTGATGCACACCTCCATCGGCACGGCGGTGTCCGGCGTGTTCATGGCGCTGTTGCAGTGCGTTGACGACATCCGCGCCGTCAATCCGATGTACGCCGACAATATCGAGCGCATTTACAGATATTGCCGCGACAACGATCTGCGCGGCGCCGAGGTGATCACCGACCCCAAGGGCGACCGCAAGCGCCGGGCCCATGAGCAGGACGACCCGGACATGTATGTCCGCATCGTCGAGCGCCGCAAGGACGGCATCGTGGTGCGCGGCGCCAAGCTGCACATCACCGCCGCCTCGTGCATCCACGAACTGGTGGTGATGCCGACCAAGGGCATGCGCCAGGATGAAACCGATTATGCGGTGTCGTTCTCGATCCCGGTCAACACCCCCGGCGTCAAGATCATCAACCGCTCGTTCGCGCCGGCTGAACTGAACGCCTTCGACTATCCCGCCTCGTCGCACCATTCGATGCCGGAAGGCATGGTGATCTTCGACGACGTCTTCGTGCCGTGGGAGCGCGTGTTCCTCGCCGGCGAGGTGCAACTGGCCAGCAAGCTAGCCCAGTCGCTGGGCCTGTGGGAGCGCACCGGAGGCGTCATTGAGGCGGTGCGCATGTCGGAGCTGTTCGTCGGCCTCGCCCAGCTCGTCACCGAGATGCAGGGCAAGGAAAGCGACGCCATCGCCCAGAACTCGATCGCCGAGCTGATCACCTATGCCGAGATGCTGCGCATGTCGCTCGACTATTCGCTGCGCCACTACGAGACCACGCCTTCGGGCATGGTGCATCCGAACACCCTCGGCATCAACGCCGCCAAATATTACTATGCGGCCAACTTCCACCAGACGGTGAAGTATCTGCACGATCTCTCTGGCGGTCTGGTGCTGACGCTGCCGCTGGAATCGGACCTGCGCAATCCGGAATCCGGCAAGTACATCCTGAAGTATCTGGCGACCAGAAAGACCGTGGACGTGGAGACGCGCATGCGCGTCTACAACATGATCCGCGACCTCACCGCCGATGCTTACGGCGGCTGGCAGTTCGTGGTCGCCCTGCAGGCCGGCGGCGGCCTGCCGGCGCAGCGCCTGATGATGAACCGCCTGTATCCCATGGAGCAGGCCCGCCAGCGCGCCCTGGCGGCGGCCGGCGCGACCCGCCGGCCCGGCGAGGCGAAGAAGGCGGCGGAGTAATCTGCTCCCCGCCATGAGCTGATTGCAGGGTTGGCCGGCGTCATGAGCCATGACGCCGGCCGCATCCCTTGTCATGATGGCATTGCAATATGACGCGAGCAGACGCCGCGCCCGGCCAGCGGGACATAACGAAGCGGCGCGCCTGACGGGAGCAGGAGCAGGGCATGAACGCGATTTTCCCCGCCATTCCGGCGCATGCGGATTCACATCTGGATAACGACGCCTTCCGCGCCCGCGTGCGCGCCTGGCTGCGCGACAATCTGCCGGAAGAGCTGACGCGCCGTAACCGCACGGCGGTGCACCCCAGCCGGGCCGACATGCTGGAGATTTCCGCCATCCTGCACAGCAACGGCTGGTCGGTTCCCGGCTGGCCAGTGGAGGAGGGCGGAACCGGCTGGAGCGCCATGCAGCGCTACATTTTCGACGCCGAGCTGGTGGCGGCCGGCGCGCCCACCAACAATGTCCAGGGCGTTGGCCTGGTTGGCCCCGTGATCGCCCGCTTTGGCACGCCGGAGCAGAAGGCGCGCTTCCTGCCGGATATCCGCGAGGGCCGGGTATACTGGTCCCAGGGCTTCTCCGAGCCAGGCGCCGGATCGGATCTCGCCTCCCTGCGCACCCGCGCCGTGCGCGAGGGCGACCATTATGTGGTCAACGGCCAGAAAATCTGGAACTCGCACTCGCATTTTTCCGACTGGATCTTCTGCCTGGTGCGCACCGATCCGGACGCCAAACCGCAGAAGGGCATTTCCTTCCTGCTGGTCGATCTGAAATCGCCGGGCATCACCGTGCGGCCGATCCAGTCGATCGATGGCGGCGAAAGCCTGTGCGAGGTGTTCTTCGACAATGTCATCGTCCCGGCCGACCAGCTGGTGGGCGAGGAGAACCGGGGCTGGGACTACGCCAAATGGCTGCTTGGCAATGAGCGGGTGGCCACCGCCAACGTGCCCCGCAACAAGCGCAACCTGGCGTTGATCCGCGATATGGCGAAGGTGGAAAAGCGCTGGGGCCGGCCGCTGATCGAAAGCGCCGACCTGCGCCATCGCCTCGGCCAGCTCGAAATTGACATGCTGGCGCTGGAAGAGGCGGTGATGCTCGCCCTGGGCGACGACAGCGGCGACGCCGGCTTGCCGTCCGTGCTGAAGCTGGAGGGCACCCGCCTGCAGCAGGAAATCCTGCGCATGATGGTGGAGGTGCTGGGCCCGTATGGCGCCGCCTTCTATCCCGAGCCGAAGGATCGCGCCGGCGTCTATCTGCCAGGACAGCCGCATGCGGTCGACATGGTCGCGGATTTCCTGTTCATGCGCGCCGCCACCATCTATGGCGGCTCCAGCGAGGTGCAGCGCAACATTCTGGCGCGGCTGCTGCTGCGCGGGGAAACCGCGAGCCATCGCGAACTGACAGATGACCAGCGCATGCTGGCCGACAGCGCCGCCGGCTTTGCCCGCAAGCACGACGCTTTCGGCAATCTGCGCAAGCGCCCGGCGACGCGCGACAACATCCGCGCCGTGCTGGCCAGTTTCGCGGAGATGGGCTGGACGGGGCTTGGCCTGCCGGAGGACGCCGGCGGATATGGCGGCGGGGCCGCCGATATCGCTGTCATCGCCGAAGAACTGGGCCGGGGCCTGGTTGCCGAACCATTCATTGGCTGCATTGTCGCGCCGGGGGTGCTGCTGGCGGCCTGCGGCGCCAACGCGGATCTGGCGGCGCTGGTTTCGGGCGAAACGGTTTTCGCCGTCGCCCATGATGAGCCGGAGGCGCGCGGCAAAACCCAATGGGTGACGACGTGCGCCCGCCGGGACGGTGGCGGCTGGGTGCTGGATGGCCTGAAATGCGTGGTCGCTGGCGCGACGGCGGCTGATGTGTTGCTGGTCAGCGCCCGCACCGGGGGCGGCGATGACGATGCGGAGGGGATCAGCCTGTTCCGTGTCCCGGCCACGACGGCGGGCGTCGCGGTCAAACCGTTCCGCACCATCGACAACCAGCAGGTCGGCGATGTCGCGCTGGACGGCGTGCGCCTTGGCGCCGACGCGCTGATCGGCGTGGAAGGCGGGGCGTTCGCAGCCCTCGACGCCATGACGGCGCGGGCGATCATGGCCAGTTGCGCCGATGCGGTTGGCGCCATGGAACAGGCGCTGTGGACGACGCGCGACTACCTGCGCACGCGCCGCCAGTTTGGCGCCGCTCTGGCCGATTTCCAGGCGTTGCAACACCGCCTCGCCGACATGTTCGTCGAGCTTGAGCTGGCCCGGGCCAGCCTGGCGCGCGGCCTCGGCGCGCTTGACCTGGCCAATGCGGATGAGCGGCGGGCGCTGGTTTCAGCCAGCAAGGCCCGCATCGGCCGCGCCGGCTTCCATGTGGGCGCCCAGGGCATCCAGCTGCATGGCGGCATGGGCATGACCGAGGAGTGCGTCATCGGCCATTATTTCCGCCGCCTCAAGGTATTCGACACGGCCTATGGCGATGGCCATTATCATGTCTGCGCCTGGGCGGACGCCGATGCCGGGGCGAAGGCGGGATAACGGGCGCCCCGACCTGAACGCCAGACGTGGCGCCGTTTTGCCCGGCGGGCGTCTGCCCCACTGGCCCGTCCTCCCGCCCGTCATGGCCGCAGCACGTGCGGCCATGACGCGTTGCGGTTACGGCGACGGGCCCGACTTTTGCGCTTCAGCCGTCCCGCGCCTTTGACGACCTGGCGGCGCATCTGCCCGGTTGAACCTCTGCAAACACCACGGGCGGCCCCGGATTTCGGAGCCGCCCGTCTTTTTGGGCCGCCTCCTGGGCGGCGTCCTTCAGTTGGGAGCGGCGATCAGCCGGCGTTGGCGCTCGCGGTCGACACCGGGACGCCGTAGGTTGCGGCGGTGACGGCGAGGGCGGCGGCGGCTGCCTCGCGGCCCTTCACCTTGAAATGGTTGTAGAAATAGGTGACGTGCTCAGAGTGCTCATGGAAGTTGAGCGGCGTCAGCACCGCCGAGAGCACCGGCACGCCGGTGTCGAGCTGCACGCGCATCAGGCCAGAGATGACCGCGTCGGCGACGAATTCGTGGCGGTAGATGCCGCCATTGACCACCAGGCCGGCGGCGACGATGGCGTCATGGCCGCCCTGTTCCGCCAGCTTTTTGGCCAGCAGCGGAATTTCATAGGCGCCGGGCAGTTCGTAGAAATCGACGCTGACGTCGCGGCCGCTTTCGGCAATCGCCGCGCGGAAAGCGTCGCGGCTCTGGTCGACGATCTCGCGGTGCCAGGAGGCCTGGATGAAAGCGATGCGGGTGGGGCGCTGGGCGCTGGCGGCGCCGGAGATATTGGCCGAAGACACGTGTTGATTCATGATTGGCGTCCCTGTTGTTTGCCATGGCATGAATCAGGGCATACGGACGCATGACGGGCGTTGGCCTTGCGCGAATTTGGCTTCGCCTGGCTGGCCGCCCCTGCAACCGATCTCTTCCATCCGGACTGTAACCGTCGGCCCCGGAATCGCACCGGGTCTGCTGACCCCTGCATGGCGGCGCGCGGCGGTAGCCGGCGATCCAGGCAGGGCGCTCGCGGGCTTGCGGCGACCTGGCCCGCTTCCAGAGGAGCTGCCCGGACAAACCGCTTACCGCCGGTGGGGAATTGCACCCCGCCCTGAGATCATCGCCCGCCACAAACAGCGGGCGGGGTAATTGTTAGCCGTGTCCGGCGCGTCTGGCAATGCGGGGATGTGGATGGCCGGCGCCGGCTATATGGGCGAAACCGATGCCGGACCAAAGGGCGCCGCAGGTTGCTGGCGCCGCCGCTGCAATAATTGCAAAATCTTGCCCGGCCGGGCGGCTGGGGCGAAAGATATTCCTGAGCAGCCTGGCGTCAGATCCGGACGCCCCCGGGCAAACGGCAATTGAGACGCATCCCGCCGCTTTGCAGGCGATGCCAGGGCCGCGCCGCCTGGAAGTCAGATGATCTGGCGTCAGTCTCTGGTCTGGAGATAGCTTTTGGCGCCTTCCGCCGCCGCCGCGCCGAGGGCGAAGCAGGCTTGCAGCAAATAGCCGCCGGTGGGGGCGTCCCAATCGAGCATCTCGCCGGCGACGAACACGCCAGGCTTTTTCACCAGCATCATGCGGGCGTCGACTTCCGCCAGAGCCACGCCGCCGCTGGTGGAGATGGCCCGTTCCAGCGGCGCCACGCCGGCGACGTTGAGCGGCAGGGCGCGAATGCGGCGGGCAAGGCCTCCGGCGTCATTGGCCAGGCTATCGACGCCCTCGGCGAGGTCAATTTCGCGCAGCAGCGCCACCGCCGCCGGGGCGAGGCCCGCCGCCTTGCGCAGCCAGGTGGCGCCGGATTTGCGGCCGCGCGGACCGGCGAGGCGCGCCGCCAGTTCCTTCTGCTCAAGGTCGGGGCGCAGGTTCAGGGTCAGCCGCGCCACGCCGTCGCGAGCCAGGGCGGCGCGGATGGCGCCGGAGAGGGCGTAGACCACGCCGCCCTCCATGCCGCCGCGGGTGATGACGGCCTCGCCGCGCGCCGTCACGCCGTCGCAGGTGAGGGCGATGCGTTTCAGCGGCTGGCCGGCGAACTTGTCCCGGAGATAGCCGGACCAGGCGATCAGCGCGCCGCTATTCGAGGGCGTCAGCGGCGTGACGGCGACGCCGGCGTCAGCCAGCGGCCCGGTCCAGCCGCCGTCGGCGCCAAGGCGCGGCCAGCTGGCGCCGCCGGTGGCCAGAACCACGACATCTGGCGTGATGGAAAACGCGCCGTCCGGGCCGTCGAACGCCAGGGCGCCGTCGTCGTTCCAGCCGCGCCAGACGCAGCGGGTGCGCAGGGCGACGCCGGCCTGGTCAAGGCGGCGCAGCCAGGCGCGCAACAGCGGCGAGGCCTTGAAGCTTTCCGGAAACACCCGGCCGCTGGAGCCGGTGAAGGTCGGTTCGCCCAGTTCAGCCGAGAAAGCGCGCAGGGCGTCGGGCGGGAAGGCGTCGATAATCCCGGTCAGCCATGGGGCCGCGGCGCCGTAGCGACGCAGGAAGGCGTCGCGCGGCTCCGAATGGGTGAGGTTGAGCCCGCCGCGCCCGGCCATCAGAAATTTGCGCGCCGGGCTGGGCATGCGCTCATAGATGGTGACGGCGAGGCCGGCGCCAGCCAGACGCTCCGCCGCCATCAGGCCAGCGGGGCCGGCGCCAATAACGGCGGCGACGCCGGTGATTGCGGACGGGGAGGCGGGGGTATTCATCACGAGGCTCCCGGCAAAACTCACGGCAAAATTCACGAACGGCGCTTCAGAAACGCCAGGCGCGGGTCACAGGGCCCGGTGTCGGCGGGGCCAGGCGAACTGGCCGGACCTTTCCTTATGGAAGCTGGCGCATTGTGCAAGCCGGCATTGCTGGCGCGCGATGCCCGGAACTGTCTGCATGGCGCCGCATCGTCATCAGCCCCCCTGTGGCGCCATACTCCGGCATGCCTGCGATTCGTGAACGCTACGCCGCCATTTTCCGCTCCCTGACCGACCGGCGCCACGCCCTGATGCTGGTGTTTGGTTTCAGCTCCGGGCTGCCGTTCCTGCTCGTGTTTGGCACGCTGTCGGCATGGCTGCGCGAGGCTGGCGTGTCGCGCACGGAAATCGGTCTGCTCAGCTGGGTGGCGCTGGCCTATTCTTTCAAATTCGTCTGGGCTCCGGCGGTGGACCGGCTTGATCCGCCGCTGCTCGCCCGCTGGCTGGGGCGGCGGCGCGCCTGGATGATGCTGGCGCAATGCGGCGTGGCGGCCGGTCTGGTTGGCGTCGCCATGTCGGATCCGGGGGGGTTCCTGCCAGGGCTGATCGGCTTCGCCCTGCTGATTGCTTTCGCCAGCGCCACCCAGGATGTGGCCGTGGACGGCTGGCGCATCAACGCCGCGCCGCAGGACGGGCAGGCCATGCTGGCGGCCATCTACCAGCTTGGCTACCGGCTGGCGCTGCTCTGCGCCGGCGCCGGGGCGCTGTATATCGCCGATTTCGTCAACTGGCGCAGCGCCTATCTCGCCATGGCGGTGCTGATGCTGGTGGGCATGGCCGGCGTGCTGGCGGCGCCGCGCCTTGGGGAGGAGGCGGCCCCAGCCCGCGCCCGCGGCTGGCGGGCGACGGTGGCCGGGGCGGTCGTCGAGCCGTTCAGCGATCTGGTGCGGCGCAAGGGGGCGGCCCTGGCGCTGATCCTGGCGCTGATCGCTTTGTACCGGCTGCCGGATTTCGTCGCCGGGGTCATGGCCAATCCGCTCTATATCGACATGGGGTTCTCCAAATCCGAGATCGCCAGCGTGTCGAAGGTGTTCGGCGTCTGGGTCGGCCTCGCCGGCGCATTTGCCGGCGGCGTGGCGGCGGCCCGTTTCAGCGTCATGCCCTGCCTGGTGTTCGGCGGCGTGGCTGCAGCGGCCTCAAATCTGATGTTCGCGTGGCTGGCGGTGCGGGGGCATGACCTGTCGCTGCTCACGCTGTCGATCAGCCTCGACAATTTCGCCAGCGGCTTCGCCGGTTCGGTGTTGATCGCCTATATGTCCGGCCTGACCTCGCCCGCCATGGCCGCCACGCAATATGCGTTGCTCAGTTCGCTTTATGCGCTGCCGGGCAAATTTGTTGGCGGCGCCTCCGGACTGCTGGTGGACAAGTTCGGCTATCCCTGGTTTTTCATCTGCACGGCGTTGGTGGGCGTGCCCGTGGCGCTCCTGTCGCTCGCGGTGTGGCGCATGGAGCGCAAGGCCGAAGCGCGGGCGCGCCAGTTGCCGGGGCCGGAGGTCGCGGCGCGGGAGGTCGCTGGCTGACCGCCGGAAAGCGCCGACGGCGCAATGAATGGAAAAGGCAGCGCCCGATACGGTTCTGTTCTTGCCCTGCGGGCCAGCGCGTGGTGATTTCGGGCCAGTGCGCATGGCGCCCCGCATCTTTCGTAATCAGGACAGGCGCAGCCGATAGCGCTTCGCCAGAATGGGAGAGCCATGGATCTCGTCGTAACGGCCGCCAAGCACGTGTTGCTGGTGGTGATCGGCCTGCTGCCGATCATGAACCCCCTCAGCATGGCGCCGCTGTTCCTGAGCCTGACCCGTCAGGACACGGCGCAGTTCAGGCAGCAGCAGGCCCGCAAATCCGCGCTGTACGCCATCGCCATCCTCGTGGCGTTTTTCCTGCTCGGCAACGGCATTATCGCCCTGTTCGGCATCTCGCTCGCCGGCATCCGCATCGCCGGCGGCCTCATCGTGCTGGTGCTGGCGTTCCGCATGCTGTTCTCTGGCGATGCGGAGGCGGACACGGTGAAGGGCGGGCCGGACGCCATCAAGCGGGCGGAAGTGGATATTTCATTTTCGCCGATCGCCATGCCGGGCCTGTCGGGGCCGGGCTGCATCGCCATCGTCATGGGCTATGGCTCGCAAATCCCGGCGGATCACCAGCTTCTGGGTTACGCCGTGGTTCTGGTCGGCATCGTCATCACCGGCGTCATATCCTGGATCGTGCTGGCTGGCTCCGACTGGCTGGCGCGCTTTCTTGGCGAGCATGGCATCCAGGCCGTCACCAAGATCATGGGTTTTCTGCTGGCCTGCATCGCCGTGCAGTTCATTGCCTCGGGCGTGCGGGAGTTCGTGCACTCCATGGCGTGACCGTACGGGGACGCAACGCTTCAAGGCCCGGCGGGCGCGTTTTTCCGCCGCTGGCGGCGCGCCCCGCCGGAAAAATGCGCAAGCCCCGCCTGGGCGTTTCTGGGGGGCGTTTTCAGGGGGGCGTTTCGTGCGCCCCCCCAATGGCCCGCTCTTCAGGCCACCTTGACCAGCAACTTGCCGACGTTCTTGCCGCGCAGCAGGCCGATGAACGCCTCGGGCGCCTTGTCGAGGCCTTCGACAATGTCTTCCCGGTAGCGGATCTTGCCGTCGCGGAGCCACTGGGTCATGTCGCGCTGGAACGCCGGAGCGTCAGCGACGAAATCCGAGACAATGAAGCCGCGGATGGTAAGCCGCTTTGTCAGCGCCTGGCGCATCAGCCCAGGCAGGCGATCCGGCCCCTCGGGCGCGGCGGTGTCATTGTAATGGGCGATGAGGCCGCACAGGGGAATGCGGGCGAAGTCGTTGAGCAGCGGAAACACCGCGTCCCACACCGCGCCGCCGACATTCTCGAAATAGACGTCGATGCCGTCCGGGCAGGCGGCCTTCAGCTTCGCTTTCATATCCGGGTCGCGGTGATCAACGGCGGCGTCGAAGCCAAGCTCCTCAGTCAGCAGCTTGCACTTCTCCGGGCCGCCGGCGATGCCGACCGCACGGGCGCCCCTGAGTTTGGCGATCTGCCCGACCAGCGCGCCGACAGCGCCGGTCGCGGCGGCGACGACGACGGTTTCGCCGGCCTTCGGCTGGCCGATGTTGAGCAGGCCGGTGTAGGCGGTCATGCCCGGCATGCCGAGCGCGCCGAGGTGGCTCTGGATGGGCGCTGCGGCCGGGTCGATCTTGCGCAGATCCGAGCCATCGGTGACGTAATAGCCCTGCCAGCCGGCGTAGCCGAGGACGATGTCGCCGGCCTTGAAGGCGTTATTGCTGGACGCTTCCACCTGGCCCACGGTGCCGCCGACAATGACGTCGCCCGGTTGCAGGGAGCGGGCGTAGGATTTGGCCTCGCTCATGCGACCGCGCATGTAGGGGTCCAGGGACAGCCACAGGGTTTTCACCAGAACCTGACCGGGGCCGGGCTGGGGCGCTTCCGTGTCGACTATTCCGAAATCGGTCAGCTTGGGTTCGCCGACCGGGCGCACGGCCATGGTGACCTGGCGATTGACTGGCATCGTTTCTCTCCCTTTTTACCGGGGCGTCCCCTGGGGGCGGACATGACAGTCATGGCGCATGACCTGGAACATGTCCTGAAACATGACCTTGCGCATGTCTTCGGGGGACCTTGCCCGCAGCATGGCCGCACAGTTCCATGCGTCGCGCCGGCTTGCAAGGCGCGGCGCAACGGCAGTTCCGGCGTGACCAGCGCCAAACAGGGTGAGGGTCAGGGGCAGAGGCCGGGGCCATCGCGGCGGCAGGCGGGTGGGCCAGGAGGCCGCGTCGGCCAGAGCGTCGAAGCGCCGTCCGCCGGAAGCCGGGGTTTCAGCGGCGCGGCGTACTTGCGTTGCACAGGCTGCGACCCGGGCCGCCCGGGCCGCCATCGGGCCCCGGCACCGTGGCGTCACACCAGGACGAACTGACCCAGCGGCCGTTCAGGAAGACTTCTCCGCGTGGCGCGGCCTGACCGCGCGGCGCCGCCTGGCGGGCCTGTGGCGCATTGCTCCGGGACGCTGCTTCGGCAGCCTCGAACGCGAATACGGCGGCGGTCAGGGCGGAGCAGGCCGCGAGCGTGGCGCGACCCCAGCGGCGCGCCAGCCGGCTCCCCGCCGCTGGGCGCGTGAGGGCTCCAGACGCCGCCATGATGGTCGCCGCCATAACGGTCGCGGCCTCGGGGGGCTGATGTTTCGGGCGCGGATTCTGGAACAGCATGGTCATCGTCAGGCTCCCGAATGGTCCGCGACTCCTGACGGCGTGGCGGCGCATCGCGGCGGTGCTTCCGCCCACCTGTCGATTTGCATGCTGCAACCCCTGATTTCAAGTGAGACGCGGCTGGCTCCCGAAGGCGTGACAGGGCGGGGAAACGTGGCGTATCCCGTTTCCGTTGCGTCATATTCAGGAGGGCAGAGGCATGAATTTCGTTCCGCGCATCATTCTGGCGCTTGTTGCTGGCGTCGTGGTCGGCGGAGGCTTCATGGCCTGGGACAAGTATCGCGGCGCCGAATGGGTGGTGTCGCCGCAGCAGATCGCGGCCGCGAAGGCCAGCGGCCAGGCCGGCGTTCAGTCACGCCCCGGCGCGGTCGCTGTGCGACCGATCCGGTCCGAGACGGCGGATGTCCTGCCATTCAAATGGGGGCTGTACGGCGTCGGCGCCGCGCTCGTGGTGTTCGTGGCGACGCGCCGGCGCAAGGGTGACGCACGGGCCTGAACGGAGCGCCTGCGCGTGCCGGCGCTACATAAGTGGTGAGGGGCGTCTCGTGTGGAGGGGGCGCCGGTCAGACGGCGGTTTTGCAGGTGGCGGTTTTGAATGTGGCGCTGGCATGGGCGCAGGCAACGCCGTCGGCCACGATGTCGGCGGCGGCAAAGCACAGCGAGCGACCAGCTTTCAGCACGCGCGGCCGGATCTCGACCCACTGGCCGAGGCGGGCGATGCCGAGAAATTCCGTGGTGAGCGCTACGGTCACGAGGCCGGATGCGCCGCCGGCGCGGCCACAACTCAACCCCATGGCGTTGTCGGCGAGCGCCATGATGAGCCCGCCGTGCACCAGGCCGCGCGAATTGGCGTGGGCCGGCCCCGCGCGCAGGCCGATGATCACGGCGTCGCCGTCAAAGCGACTGAAAAGCGGCTTCCATGGATCCGTGAGGCCGCTATCGCGAAAATGCGGAACAAAGCCATCTGGCGGGTTGCTGGAGTGCATGGCGTTTTCCTCAATTTATATGTAGACCAGTCTATATAATTACGACGTACGGCGCCACCGCATTTTGACAGCCGCCTGAAACCGGCGTCGCGGCCCCATTCTCGCGGCGCGCCGGCTGGCTTATAGAGGATGCATGGCAGGGCCTCGCAAACATCGGGAAGCGCTTCTGGACAGCGCCGTCACGCTTTTTCGCAAGCAGGGCTATGCAGGCACTGGCCTCAACCAGATCCTTGCCCATAGCGGCGCGCCGAAGGGCTCGCTCTATCATTATTTTCCGGACGGCAAGGTTGGCATCGGCGCGGAAGCCGTCCGGCGCGCCGGATCGCGCGTCGCCGCCACCCTGCGCGATCTGGCCGCCCGCGACCCGGACCCCGCCCGGCTGCTGACGACCTATTTCGGCATGGTCGGCGCCTGGATCGCGGAGTCGGATTTTCACGATGGCTCGCCCATCGCCGCCACGCTGCTGGAAACGGCGGCCAGCAACCCCAGCATTCGTGAGGCGGGCGCTGACGCATTCCATGGCTGGAGCGCGGTTCTCGAGGAGGTCATGGTCGCTGGCGGCATTGATCCGGCGCGCAGCCGGCGCCTCGCCATGCTGGCGATTGCGGCGCTGGAGGGGGCGATTGTCCAGTCCCATGTCTTCCGCAGCCGGCAGCCGTTCATTGATGCGGCGACCGAGATCGCGCTGCTGCTGGACGCGGCCCGCGCCAGCGAACAGGGCGGTTAGCAGGGGACGAACTTGCGGCCAGGGGCGGCGCGCCAGGCCGCAGGTTTGCCAATAGCGCTTTGATATATGGCGGTTATTGCCGTCATGTCGCGCTGGCGTCGGTTAAAAATCGACTGCCTGTGGGCATGGCTGCCCGGCAATTAAATTGCTATCACTGCCGCCATGAACGCTTCCGCTCCCGAGGGGTCGGCCCCCGCCCTGACGCCGGACGACCAGGTTCTGCTGGTCGATGGCTCGTCCTTTGTGTTCCGCGCCTATTTCCAGTCGATGAACCAGGACCGGCGTTACAACGCCCGCCCATCCGACGGTTTGCCGACGGGGGCGGTGCGGCTGTTCTGCGCCAAGCTGCTGCAGTTCGTGCGCGACGGCGCCCTGGGCGTGAAGCCGACGGTATTGGCCATCGTCTTCGACCAGTCGGAGGATTCGTTCCGGCGCGAGCTTTACCCCGCGTACAAGGCGCACCGGCCCGACCCGCCGGCTGAGCTGATTCCGCAGTTCCCGTTGATGCGTGAGGCGGTGCGGGCCTTTGGCATGACGCCGGTGGAAATGCCGCGCTGGGAAGCCGACGACATTATCGCCACTTACGCCCGCCAGGCCTCCGAAGCCGGCGCCCAGACGCTGATCGTTTCCGCCGACAAGGACCTGATGCAGCTCGTTGGCGACGGCGTCACCTTCTACGATTTCGAATCGGGCGTGCGCGGCAAGCCAGGCTACCGGCCGGAGCGGCGGCTGGATCGCGAAGGGGTCATCGAGAAATTTGGCGTCGCGCCGGAGCAGGTGCCGGACGTGCAGGCCCTGGTGGGCGACGCCTCCGACAATGTGCCAGGCGTGCCCGGCATCGGCGTCAAGACGGCCGCCCAGCTCATCAACGAATATGGCGATCTGGAAACGCTGCTGGCGGCGGCGCCGGATATCAAGCAGCCCAAGCGCCGCCAGTCGCTGCTCGACAACGCCGACGTGGCGCGGCTGTCGCTGAAGCTGGTGACGCTGGATACGCACACGCCGGTGCCGACGCCGCTGGACGCGCACCGTATTGTCGATTTCGATCCGAAACGGCTGGTCGCCTTCCTCAAGGCCATGGAGTTCACCCAGCTGGTGAAGCGCGCCTCCGAGCTGTTCGATGTGGACGCGGCGGCCATTGATCCTGACCCGGAGCTGGTGGCGGGCGTGTACGGGCCGGCCGGCGTGGCGGGCGATCCGCCATCAGATGCCGGCGCGCCGGCGGCGTCCGGGCCTGCGGCCGGCGCCACCCCTGCGGCCGCTCCGGCAATGTCCGCGGCTGCTTCCATGGCCGTGGCGGGCTCAGCGCCTGCGGCCAGTTCAATGCCTGCGGCCGGTTCAATGCCCGCGGCGCTTGCCGCCGCGCGGCGGCTGGAAGGCGCTGGCGCCCCGGTGGACCGCAGCGGCTATGAGACCGTGACGGACGTTGCGGCCCTGCAACGCTGGATCGCCGCCGCCCGCGAGGTCGGGATTGTCGCTGTCGACACCGAAACCAACAGCCTCGACGCCATGGCCGCCGATCTGGTTGGCGTGTCCATGGCGACGGCGCCCGGCAGGGCCTGCTACATCCCGCTGCTGCATCGCGGCGGCGCCGATCTGTTCAGCGAGGGCCTGCTGCCGCAGCAGATCGCGCAGGCCGAGGCCATCGCCCTGCTGAAGCCGCTGCTGGAGGACGCCAACGTCCTCAAGGTCGGGCAGAATTTCAAATTCGACATGCTGGTGTTCGCCCGTTACGGCATCCGCGTCAGCGGCTACGACGACACCATGCTGATGTCCTATGTGCTCGACGCTGGCCGCGTTGGACCCGGCGGCCACGGCATGGACGCGCTGGCCCAGAGCCTGCTCGGGCACACCTGCATCGCTTACAAGGATGTCGCCGGCTCCGGCCGCAACGCGGTGACCTTCGATCTGGTGCCCATCGACCGGGCGTCGGAATACGCCGCCGAGGACGCGGACGTCACCCTGCGCCTGTGGCGGGTGCTGAAGCCGCGCCTCGTCGCCGAAAGCAAGACCCAGGTCTACGAAACCCTGGAGCGCCCGCTGGTCGCCGTGCTTGCGGCCATGGAGGAGCGTGGCGTCGCCATTGACCGGCAGATGCTGTCGCGCCTCTCCGGCGAGTTCGCCCAGTCGCTGGCGCGGCTTGAGGATGAGGTCCACGAACTGGCCGGCGAGAAGTTCAATCTTGGCTCGCCCAAACAGCTCGGCGACATCCTGTTCGGCCGCATGCAGTTGCCCGGCGCCCGCAAGACGCCGACCGGGCAATGGGCCACCGGCGCCCGTTTCCTTGAGGAGCTGGCCGACGAGGGCCACGAGCTGCCGCGCCGCATTCTTGAATGGCGCCAGCTGGCCAAGCTGAAGTCCACCTACGCCGATGCGTTGCCGGGCTACGTCAATGCGCAGACGGGCCGGGTGCACACATCCTATTCGCTGGCGGCCACCACGACCGGGCGGCTGTCGTCGTCCGAGCCCAATTTGCAGAATATTCCGGTGCGCACCGAGGAAGGCCGGAAAATCCGCCAGGCTTTCGTTGCCGAGCCGGGCTGCAAGCTGATTTCGGCCGACTATTCGCAGATCGAATTGCGCATTCTTGCGCACATCGCCGACATTCCCCAGTTGCGGCGGGCCTTCGCCGAGGGCGTCGATATTCACGCCATGACCGCCTCGGAGATGTTCGGCGTACCTGTCGAAGGCATGGACCCGATGATCCGCCGCCGCGCCAAGGCGATCAATTTCGGCATCATCTATGGCATTTCCGCCTTTGGCCTCGCGGCGCAGCTCGGCATTCCGCGCGAGGAGGCAGGGGCCTATATCAAGCGCTATTTCGAGCGCTTCCCTGGTATCCGCGATTATATGGATGAGACCAAAAAAGCCTGCCGGGAGCAGGGCTACGTCACCACCCTGTTCGGGCGCGTCTGCCACTATCCGGATATTGCCTCGTCCAATCCGTCGCAACGCGCGGCGGTGGAGCGCCAGGCCATCAATGCGCCGATCCAGGGCAGCGCCGCCGACATCATCCGCCGCGCCATGACGCGCATGGACGCGGCGCTGGTTGATGCGGGTCTGACCGGCCGCATGCTGTTGCAGGTGCATGACGAACTGATTTTCGAGGTTCCGGAAGCGGAGGCAGACCAGACCATCGCCCTGGCGCGCAAGGTGATGGAGGAGGCGCCGTTGCCGCTGCTGTCGCTGGCCGTGCCGCTGCGCGTGGACGCGCGCGCCGCCGGCAATTGGGAAGAGGCGCACTGAACCCGTTGCCGCGGGAATCATTCGGAGCGCCATATGTTCTGCGTTTCATGGCCTGGCTGTCGCCAGGGCGCGCGACGGGGCGGGATGCGGCTGGGCGGCCAGCTGGGGCCAGGGTGCAATGTGATCATGGTGACGCTGAAATTTGTCCGCGCATCCCACATATATGCGATTTGCAGGCAGGCTTTCGCGCATGCCGGCGCCGGCGGACCTTGCGCCAGACTCTGCGTCATGAACCCAGGAGAGCCGTGAATGAGCTGGCGCGCGATGAGTTTCGCTGGTGACCGCGGCGGAGGGCTGGCGGTCCGGGTGGCCCTGGCGATGGCCATGATGCTGGGCTGCGCCAGCGGCGGCGCGACGGCGCAGACGGTTCCGCGCGGCGCAACGCCCGCCAGCCAGAAGGTCGTTGACCGGTTCGACGATCTGCTCGATCACAAGCAATATGCGGCGTTGGGCGACGCCCTGGAGCGTGAACACGACGCGGGACGGGGCCGGCTGGCGCGGGGCTGGCAGGACCGGCGCCTGCGCGATGGCGGCAGCGCCTATCTTGGTTTTGTCTACAGTCGCGAGCTGATGCGCTCGGCCACCCGGAGCGCGCCGCGCGACCGGGCGCGACTGCGCGAGCAGGCGTCGCTCGTCGCCATTTACACCATGGCTGTCCTGACCATTGACGGGCCGCGTTGCGCTGACGCCTCGGCTCCGTCAGCGCGCAGCGAGCAATTGTTCGAGCTGGCGGCGGAAGCTTTCTCCTGGGCGGCGGCGCTGCCGGAAGGCCGTCGCGACCGGATTGTCGACGAAGCGCTGGCGCTGGAGCAGACGACGGCCCCCTTGCGCCGGGATGACGATTTCATCTGTCTTGGCGGCGCGGAGCACATCGCCCGCGCTCTTCAGGATCCGGCCTCGCGGGTGGAGCCGCGCGGCGGCGAAGACGGCGTGACGGTGACGCCAGGGCGATCCATGGCGGCGCGTTTCGCCGATCCCGCCGCAACCCGGCCGATGCAGGCGCTGGCGCGCCGCACCATTCGCGCCGATTTGTGCCGCATGCTGGACCAGATGAAAACCTGACGCCCATCGCGCCATCATGCTGCCGACAAGTTGCGACACAAGCGGCCGGGAGCGGGGCCGGCGCGGATGCGACGGTTCTTGCCCCGTTTTCCCGCCTTGTGCCCCACCTTCCCGGCGACGGATGTTCCATGCTTTGTGAGATCAGTGTTTTTCGCCGGATGCGCGCGGCGTTCCGGCGCCGGCTTCCCAACGGCGGCGCGCCAGGCGGCGTTGCATCCGGCAGTTTTGTTCGCGCAGGCCTGGCGGTGGCCGTTGCGGCCGCGGGGGGGCTTGCCGCCACGGGCGTCGCCCAGGCCGAGGGCTTGTGCCGCAAGCTGGTTTTTGAGGGCGTTGGTCATGTGGTCTGCGAGGTTCCCCTGCGCGACCATCAGGTCCGGATGTATCTGCGCGGCGCGGATGGACAGCCTTATGGTCGCCTGAGCCGCCTCGTCGACAGCCCCGCCGGCAAGGAGCTGGTGATGGCGATCAATGGCGGCATGTATGGCGATGATCGCGGGCCGGTCGGCCTGTTCGTTGAGGGCGGCAAGCAGGTGCGCGCCGCCAATACCAGGCGCGGCTCCGGCAATTTCCACATGAAGCCGAATGGCGTGTTTTACGTGACCAGGACCGGCGCCGGCGTGCTGACCACCGAGCGCTATCTTCGCCAGAAGCCGCAGGCGCTCTACGCCACCCAGTCAGGGCCGATGCTGGTGATCGACGGCAAGCTGCATCCGCGTTTCGCCGATGAGGGGCAATCGCTGAAGATCCGCAATGGCGTCGGCGTGCGGGGCGGCAAGACGGTGGTGTTCGCCATCTCGGACCAGCCAGTGAGCTTTGGCTCGTTTGCCCGCCTGTTCCGCGATGCCCTGAAGACGCCCGACGCCCTGTACCTCGATGGCTCGATTTCCAGCATCTACGCGCCGGATGTGGGACGCCGCGACTGGCTGTACCCGGTTGGCCCGATCATCGGCGTTGCGCCGCGACCGGGGCAGGCGGAGCCGGCGAGCATGCGCGGCGGCGCGGCGGCGCGGCCAAAATCAGCCGCGCGGTAAAGCCTGGACGCCATCACATCCGGTCAGGGCGGTCCCGCCCCGGCCGGTTGTGCGATGGCTGCGGAATGGTGAGAATGGCCGGGAGACATGAAAAGACCCATGTCCGGCGGACATGGGGCATTTCTGCTCGGACGTTTCAGGTATTATGCCCCTGGCGACATGCTCGGCTGTCCAGGGATGACAGGGCTCTTCACAGTGTCATCTGGCGCGGCGCTCCTGCTGGCGTTGCGCAAGGGTTGTGAGGATTGCCCGCCCTTGCGTCCGGCATGGGACGCCAGCTCCCGGTTCTGGGAGAAGCTGCGGTCTTCGGGGCTGACGTTCTGTCCGCCCTTGCGCCCGGCGGCGGCGGCGAGGCCGCGATCCCGTGAGAAGCTGCGCTTCTCCTCGGGCACGCTGCGCCCGCCCTTGCTGGCGATTTCCCGTTGCCGTTCGCGATCCATGGAGGCGAAACCCCGGCGGGATTTTCCGGTGTTTTCTGTCATCGTGTTTTCCCCGGCTGGAGCCACGCGCGGGCCTTGCCCGCACTGGCGAACCGCAGCATGAAATTTGCTTGTAAGGATGTTTTGAGTTGTTGCGTCTGGCGGAGCCGCGCGCGCCAAGGCGCCGCCAGTCAGCTGATCGTCAGATCAGCTTGCCTGACCTGTGAGGAGGGCGTCGACGCCATTCTCTGGATGTAGAACGACTGCTTGACCCGATTGTTCCAAAAACGACGCCATTTAAATGGATATTTGAGAAGCCGTTGTTCGCGTGGCCATTAACCCATTCAGGATGCTGAACTTGTCCCTTGCGCCCGAGGTCCCGCCCCCCGACGTCCTGCCCGTTGAAGAGATCGTCGCGCCGTTGCGGGCCGCGCTGGCCGCCGGCCCGTCCGCCGTGGTGATCGCGCCGCCCGGCGCCGGCAAAACCACGCGGTTGCCGCTGGCGCTGCGCGATGCGCCGTGGCTGGGGGGCCGCAAGCTCATCGTGCTGGAGCCGCGCCGCCTCGCGGCCCGCGCCGCCGCGGCGCGCATGGCCGCCACCCTGGGCGAGCAGGTGGGCGAGACGGTTGGTTTGCGGGTGCGGATGGAATCGCGCGTCGGGCCGCGCACCCGCATTGAGGTGGTGACCGAAGGCGTGTTCGCGCGCATGGTGCTCGACGATCCGGAACTGGCTGGCGTCGGCTGCGTGCTGTTCGACGAGTTTCACGAACGCTCGCTCGACGCCGATTTCGGCCTGGCCCTGGCGCTCGACGTGCAGGGCGCCCTGCGCGATGATCTGCGTCTCGTGGTGATGTCGGCGACGCTCGATGGCGGCAAGGTCGCGCGCCTGCTCGGCGGCGCCGGCGCGCCGGCGCCGGTTCTGGAAAGTCCGGGTCGCAGCTATCCGGTTGAAACGCACTGGCTGGGCCGGCGCGGCGACGCGCCGCTGGAGCAGGACATTGCTGATGCGGTGATGCGGGCGCTGCGCGCGCATGCTGGCTCGATCCTGGTGTTTCTGCCCGGGCAGGGCGAGATCATGCGCGCCCAGCGCGTGCTGGCGGAGCGGCTGGCCGGGTTTGCCGGCGGCGATCTGGTGGATGTCACGCCGCTCTATGGCGCGCTGCCGCCTGCGGCGCAGGACCGGGCGGTGGCCCCGGCGCCGCAGGGACGTCGCAAGGTGGTGCTGGCCACCTCCGTCGCTGAAACCTCGATCACCATCGACGGCGTGCGCGTTGTTATCGACAGCGGCCTGTCGCGGGTTCCGCGTTACGAGCCTGCGGTGGGCATGACCCGGCTGGAAACCGTGCGCGCCTCCCGGGCCGAGGCCGACCAGCGCCGCGGCCGCGCCGGCCGCACGGCGCCAGGCGCGTGCTATCGCCTGTGGGCGGAAGCGGCCGATGCGGCGCTGGAGCCGTTCGCCAGGCCGGAAATCCTCAATGCCGATCTGGCGCCGCTGCTGCTCGACTGCGCCATGTGGGGGGTGGCTGATCCGGCGACCCTGGCGTTTTCGGACCCGCCGCCGCGCCCGGCGCTGAACGAGGCGGCCGCGTTCCTCAAGGACATGGGAGCCCTCGACGTTGATGGCCGCGCCACGCCGCTGGGCCGGGCGCTGGCGGAACTGCCTCTGTCGCCGCGGCTGGCCCGCATGGTGCTGGCGGCGACGGCAACGGGCCATGGCCAAGCAGCCGCCGTCCTGGCCGCGCTGATCGGCGAACGCGGCGCCGGTGGCGACAGCATTGATCTGGCCGAGCGGCTGGAGCGCTTCAGCCGTGATCGCGCCCCCCGGGCATCGGCCTTGCGCCGCATGGCCGATGGCTGGGTGAAGCAGGCCGGGCGGGCGCTGCGCGATCCGGCGGCCCACGCCGCCCTGAAGGCGCTGCTCAGCATGCCGGACGGGGCGGAGCCTTCCGTCGGCGCGTTGCTGGCGCTGGCCTGGCCAGACCGCATCGCCAGGGCGCGCGGCCGTGATGGACTCTTCCATATGGTCAACGGACGCGGCGTGCGGCTGGAGGGCGGCGGCGCCCTGACCCGCGCCGGCTGGCTGTGCGTGGCTGACGCCATGGGCGCGGCGGCCTCCGCCCGCGTCATGCTGGCGGCGGCGCTGGAGCCGGAAGAGGTGCTGCAACTGGGCGGCGGCCGCATCGGGGAGCGGCGGCTGGTGACGTTCGACCGTGAAACGGCTTCGGTGCGGGTGCGGACGCAACGCCGGCTTGGCGCCCTGGTGCTGGCGGAGGCCACCGCCGCGCCAGGGCCGGAGGATGATTGCGCCGGCGTGCTGGCCCGTGGGCTGGCGGAAGTCGGCCTCGACGTTTTGCCCTGGTCGAAGGCGCTGCGGCAATGGCGCGACCGCGTGCTGTTCATGCGCCGCGCCGCCGGCGGGCGGGATGCGCGCTGGCCGGACCTGTCGGACGCCGCCCTGCTGGACGGCGCCTGGCTGGAGCCGTTCCTTGCCGGGCGCACCAGCCTCGGGCAACTCGGCGCTGACGACGTGAGCAACGCCCTGCGGGCGCTGCTGCCGTGGGATTTGCAGCGCGAACTGGACAGTGGCGCGCCAACGCATTTCGAGACGCCTGCGGGGACCAGCGTTCCGATCGACTATAGCGACGAAAACGGCCCGGCGCTGGCGGTGAAGGTGCAGGAACTGTTCGGGCTGGGAACGCATCCGGCCCTGGCTGGCGGCGGCGCGCCGCTGGCGTTGCACCTGCTGTCGCCGGCGCAGCGGCCGATCCAGATCACCCGCGACCTGCCGGGCTTCTGGCGCGGCTCATGGGCTGACGTGCGCGCCGACATGCGCGGGCGCTATCCCAAACATTTCTGGCCGGAAGATCCCGCCAACGCGCCGCCGACCCGGCGCGCCGGCCGTCCGCCGGGCGCATGAACCCTGGAGGCGCGCGTCAGAAGACGCGCCGCTCCCCGCCCTTGTCTTCAATCTTCATACGCTCGGCGACGGGAAGCCGGGCGACGATGTCGCGCAGAATCTCCGGCGACAGGTCGATGGCGTAAAGCTTCCAGCGAAAACCGCTGATGCGGAAGCGCCAGCCCAGACGGCGCTTCGGGTCGCCGTCGACGTCCACATTCATGCGGAAATGGGTGAGGCCGGTGAATGAGGCGTCGTTGATCTTGGCCAGTGCGCCGCTGACGCCGTCGATGCCGAGGCGGGCCACAGGTTTCGGCTTGCCGCCTTCCTCAGGCCAGCCGCGCTCCAGCAATTCGGACAGGGCGTCGGGCGTCGTCATCTGGTGCAGCACCGGGTACAGCGCATTGGCGGCAAGGCCGGTGGCGATCTGCTGGGCGAACGGGCTCGCCGCCTGTTCCTTGCCATGGATGGCCAGATAGGCGCGGAGCACCTGACGCGTCAGGGAGCGGCCAAGCGCGCCCTTGTCGACCCGCGCCAGGATTGCGGGCGCATCGCGGTTGCGCACAGCCTCGGCAAGATGGGCCGCCGCCATGAACGGCGTCGCCATGTAAGCCAGAACGAGGATAACGGCCACGGCAATCCAGAAAAGGTACGAGCGCAATAGCGCTGGCATAGGCGCAGACTCCGGTCTGGTCAGATGAGGGGGCCGGGCGAATCGTTCACGAGCCCATATTTAACCGTCATGCGAGGCAGGCGAAACGCTTTGTCGGCCGGCAGCTGGAAATGTTTTGGCGGAATGACGTTACGGCAGGATGAAACAGCGCGGCGCCGGAGGCAACCCGCTGCCCCGAGGCGCCCAGGCGGCCCGGGCGCGGCGCACAAGACCGGCTTTCCCGGACCCGGCCCTGCATCTGGCGCGCGGCGTTCGCCACCGGGCGCTTTTCCAGGCGAGGGATCGTGTCCTGGGCGTTCGCGCGGCAGGCGGCTCGCGGTGTTTTGAGCGAAAATGCTCCAAGCCAAAGCGAGAAGGCGCAGCCGATGAAACAGGCTGCTCCCGTAGCGCGTCAGGCAGACGCAAGCTTGATGTTCTATTCCGCCCGGCCCAGCCGCTGTTCCACAATGGCGCGGGCGGCAGCGAAGGCTTCCTCCACGCCAAGGCGCGTGGTGTCGAGCAGGATCGCGTCTTCGGCCGGAACCAGCGGCGCCACGGTGCGGGCGGCGTCGTCGGCGTCGCGTTTGCGGATATCGGCCAGGATCCGGTCGTAGGATGTGGCGGGATCGCGCGCCGCCAGTTCGCGATAGCGCCGGTCCGCCCGCGCTTCGGCCGAGGCGGTGACGAACAGCTTGGCGGGAGCTTCCGGGCAGATCACCGTGCCGATATCGCGCCCGTCCAGCACCGCGCCGCCAGGGGTGGCGGCGAAGGCGCGCTGCGCGTCAAGCAAGGCGGCGCGCACGCCGGGCAAGGCGGCGACGCGCGAGGCGGCGGCGCCGGCATCGCCGGTGCGCAGCGCCGGATCGTCGGCGAAATCCGCCGGCAGCGCCTGGGCGACGGCCACCGCCGCCGGTTCGTCATCGAGCGCCGCGCCCCGGGCCAGCACGCCCATGGCGACGGCCCGGTACAGCAGGCCGGTGTCCATCCACGGCAGGCCGTAGTGGGCGGCGAGGCGGCGCGCCAGCGTGCCCTTGCCGGAGGCGGCGGGCCCGTCAATGGCGATAATTGGGGCCATTTCGGGTACGATGATGCGGCTGCTGGGCGCGCCCATTTCAGCCCCCGTCCATGGCGATGTCGGCGCCGAGCGACCGCATCAGCGGCGTGAACGCCGGGAAGCTGGTGGCGATCATGGCCGCGTCGTCGATCTCCATGCCCTCGCGGGCGGCAAGGCCCAGCACGAGGAACGACATGGCGATGCGATGGTCGAGGTGGGTGGCGGCGACGCCGCCGCCGCGCGCCTGGCCGGCGCCGCCGGTGACGATCAGGTCGTCGCCCTCGATGCGGTTGACGACGCCCGCCGCGCTCAGGCCATCGGCGATGGCGGCGAGACGGTCGGATTCCTTGACGCGCAGTTCTGAGAGGCCGCGCATGCGGGTTTCGCCTTCAGCGAAGGCCGCCGCCACGGCGAGCACCGGATATTCGTCGATCATCGACGGCGCCCGTTCGGCCGGCACGTCGACGCCCTTGAGGGCTCCAGCCCGCACCCGCAGGGTGGCGACGTCTTCGCCGCCCTCGCTGGTCTGGCTCAGGACTTCGATGTCGGCGCCCATCTCGCGCAGGGTGGTGAACAGGCCGGTGCGCAGCGGATTCATCATCACGCCCTCCAGCGTGATGTCCGAACCCGGAACGATCAGCGCCGCCACCAGCGGGAAGGCGGCGGAGGAGGGGTCAGCGGGAATGGCGATGTCTGAGCCGGTGAGCTCTGGCTGGCCGGTCAGGGTGATCTTGCGGCCGTGCTCGCCCCAGGGCTCCACCTCCACGGTGGCGCCGAAGTGGCGCAGCATGCGCTCGGTGTGATCTCGCGAGGCTTCGCGTTCGATCACCGTGGTCTTGCCTGGCGCATTGAGGCCGGCGAGCAGCACCGCCGATTTGATCTGGGCCGAGGCCACCGGCGTTTCATAAACCACCGGCGCCGTTTCGCGGGCGCCTTCCAGGGTCAGCGGGCAGCGTCCGCCCTCCGCTTCGGAGACGATGCGGGCGCCCATTTTCAGCAGCGGATCGATGATCCGGCGCATGGGGCGCTTGCGCAGGGAGGCGTCGCCGTCGAAGGTGGCGGTGATCGGGTGGCCGGCGACCACGCCCATCATCAGGCGCGAGCCGGTGCCGGCATTGCCGAAATCCAGCGTCTCGGCCGGGGAAACCAGGCCGCCGACGCCAACGCCGCGCACCGTCCATGCGCCTTCGCCGGTGCGGGCGACTTCCGCGCCGAGGGCGCGGGCTGCGGCGGCGGTCGCCAGCACGTCATCGCCTTCCAGCAGCCCGGTGACGCGGGTTTCCCCCACGCTCAACAGGCCAAAAATCAGCGCCCGGTGCGACATGGACTTGTCGCCGGGCACGCGCACGACCCCTTGCAGCGGACCGGACGGACGGGAGGCGGAGGGAACCGGCGTTGAATGAGCGCTCACGGGATTTCCTGCTTTCAGGCGACGGACCAGGGCACTTTCCGGTCAAAATGAATCGGAAAATGTTTTATCTCTTTGGCGTTACGCATTTTTTCGCGAAAAGCGGCTTCCGCTCCTCACCGAATATGCACGCCGAATATGCACGCCGAAAATGCGCGGCGCCGGCGGTGCGGGCGCTGCGCATCGCGAAGCGGCGTCCGCTTCGCTGAAACTGCTTATGGGCTTGTAAAGCAAGTCGCCGGAAAGTGGGAGCCGGCTTTCGCGGGCATCGCTCGGCGAAAGCCGGGCCCGCCAAATCCGGGCTCGCCAATCCGGGCGCGAAAGATATCGGCAGAGGACATATCGGCGCGAGAATGTCCGGGAGATATCCGTGGTGGTCAAACCTGACTGCCGCTGGTCTTGCCGCCTGGCGCTCTTGCCGCCTGGCGCTCTTGTCGGCCTGGCGTGTTTGCGGGCGCAGCCTGCCAGGGCCGTCGCCGTCGCCGTCGCCGCGCTGCGACGGGTTATTTGCCGCCGCACTGGGTGCGGACGGCGCCGTCGTACTGGGCGACGCCGGCGTTGGCGTTGGCGACGTTACGGTCGCGCTCTGCACCGCTCTGGCAGCGCTTGTAGAAAGCGCTGGCCTTGCGCAACGTCGCGGCCTGATTTCGCCAGGCGGCGCAGCGCTCCCTGTCGGAAGCGGTGGCTGCCTCAGCGAGTTCAGCGCGGGCCTCGCGCACTTCCGACAACATGACCAGGGCGTCGCGCTGGCAGGTCTGGCTCACGGGCGCCGCGGACGCAGCGTGAGACAGGCACACCGAAGCGGCGGCGGCCAGGGCGGCGATAGTCAGGGCGGAAAATGCGCGCGTCATGCCTCAGCTCAGGTTCAGTTCGCGGAAGAAGTCGTTGCCCTTGTCGTCGACAACGATGAAGGCCGGGAAGTCTTCCACTTCGATACGCCAGATCGCCTCCATCCCCAGCTCGGGATATTCCACCACCTCGACCTTGCGAATGCAGTCCTGGGCAAGGCGGGCGGCGGGGCCGCCGATGGAGCCCAGGTAGAAGCCGCCATGCTTCTGGCAGGCCTCGCGCACCTGGGTGGAGCGATTGCCCTTGGCCAGCATCACCATGGAGCCGCCAGCGGCCTGGAACTGGTCGACGTAGGCGTCCATGCGGCCGGCGGTGGTGGGGCCGAACGAGCCGGAGGCGTAACCGGCGGGGGTCTTGGCCGGGCCGGCGTAATACACCGGATGGTTGCGCAGATACTCCGGCATCGGATCGCCGCGCTCCAGACGTTCGCGAATCTTGGCGTGGGCCAGGTCGCGGGCGACGATCATCGGGCCGCTGAGCGAGAGGCGCGTGCGGATCGGATATTTGCTCAGGGTGGCGAGGATCTCGCTCATCGGCTGGTTGAGGTCGATTTTCACGACGTCGCCGCCCAGCGTCGCCTCGTCCACTTCCGGCATGAAGCGGGCGGGGTTGGTTTCAAGCTGCTCAAGGAACACGCCGTCGCGGGTGATCTTGCCCTTGGCCTGGCGATCGGCCGAGCAGGAAACGCCGAGGCCGATTGGCAGCGAGGCGCCGTGGCGCGGCAGGCGGATGACGCGCACGTCGTGGCAGAAATATTTGCCGCCGAACTGGGCGCCGACGCCAAGGCTCTGGGTGAGCTTGTGAATTTCCTCTTCCATGGCGACATCGCGGAAGGCGTGGCCATCCGCCGAGCCGGAGGTGGGAAGCTCGTCGAGGTAGCGGGTGGAGGCGAGCTTCACCGTCTTCAGGTTCTGCTCGGCGCTCATGCCGCCGATGACGATGGCAAGGTGATAGGGCGGGCAGGCGGCGGTGCCGAGCGTCAGGATCTTTTCCTTGAGGAAAGCGATCATGCGGTCATGGGTGAGCAGCGCCGGGGTGCCCTGGAACAGGAAGGTCTTGTTGGCCGAGCCGCCGCCCTTGGCGACGAACAGGAATTTGTAGGCGTCCTCGCCTTCCGCGTAGATGTCGATCTGCGCCGGCAGATTGGAGCCGGTGTTCTTCTCCTCGAACATCGACAGCGGCGCCAGCTGGGAGTAGCGCAGGTTGCGCTTCAGATAGGCGCCCTTGATGCCCTGGCCGATGGCTTCCTCGTCCTGGCCGTCAGTCCAGACCATGCGGCCCTTCTTGCCCATGACGATGGCGGTGCCGGTGTCCTGGCACATGGGCAGCACGCCGCCGGCGGCGATGTTGGCGTTCTTCAGCAGGTCGTAAGCGACAAAACGGTCGTTGCCCGTGGCTTCCGGATCCTGCAGGATTTTCGCCAGCTGCTGCAGGTGGCCCGGACGCAGCAGGTGATTGATGTCCATGAAAGCGGCTTCGGCCAGAGCGGTGATCGCCTCCGGCGCGACGTTCAGGAATTCACGCTCGCCGATTTTCTCGACGCTGACGCCAGCGTCCGTGACCTTGCGGTAAGGCGTGCTATCGGGGCCGAGGGGAAACAGGGGTGAGGTGGCGGCGAGGCCGGACGCATCAGACATGAATCAACGCCAGGGCGCCTGCGTCCGGAGGCCGGACGGCGACAACGCCCATCCCTTTGTTTACGCGCCCGTCCATGGCGCGAAACCGTTTCGCCGCCGGACATGACGCCTGGTTGCCAACAGGCGGCCCCGAGCGCGGTGCAACTCAGGCAAGGATCATGCAAACGAACTTGCAGGGGATCTTGCGAGAGACGGTTTTGCCAACCGGGTGGACAGGGCGACGCCAAATCCATCCGGGCGGAGCCGGCTCCTGGGCCTCTGCTGCATGCATAAGCGCTGCGCGGCGTTTGATAAAGCGAATTAGTATATTTCCAGACTGCTGACGCGGGCACGCGGGAGCGGACACGCGAACCGGCCGGGCTGGCCAGCGGCCCTGGTCAGGCCAGCGCGGCCTTTGCCGGCTCCGCGGCCTTTGCGGGCTGGGCGTTGGCCTCGGTCAGCAGCGCGTACAGTGCGTCCGGATCGCGCGTGGCGCGGATGCGCTCCAGCATGGCTGGCTCGCGCAGCACGCGCGCCACCCGGGCGAGCGCTTTCAGGTGATCGGCGCCGGCGTTCTCAGGGGCAAGCAGCAAAAACATCAGGTCGACCGGCTGGCCGTCGAGCGCGTCGAAGTCAAAAGGACGCTCGGCGCGGGCGAACAGGCCGACCACGCGGTTCAGTTTTTCGGGTTTGCCATGGGGAATGGCGATGCCATCGCCAATCCCCGTGGAGCCAAGGCGTTCACGCTGCACGAGCGTGTCATAGATTTCCCGTTCGGTCAGATCGGGAATCAGGGTGGCTGCGTGGGCCGCCAGTTCCTGAAGCGCCTGCTTCTTGCTGTTGCACTTGAGGGCCGGGATCACAGCCTCGGGTGTCAGAAGATCTGTCAGGGGCATGTTGTCTCGCATGCGGCGACGGGCGGGCTGCGGGGCAGCCGTCCGGCGACATCCATCAAAAAACGAAGCGCCGGGCGACGGACCCTTCCGCCCACCCTGCTTCCCGGGCAATGAATCAGTCGCGGCGCTGACCTGATGGTCCGCGCCGCGCCGGCATTCACGCCCTTTCAGACGCGGGAGGATCGATCCAGCCGATCGTCCCGTCATTGCGCCGATATACGATGTTCAGTCTGGAAGTGCCAGCGTGGCGGAACAGAAGAATGGGGGCGCCCGTAATGTCGAGCTGGGAGACCGCCGAGCTGACCGGCAGCAACGGCAGCGTCTTGGTCATTTCCGCGACCACCACGGGGTGAAAATCTTCGTGGTCGGCCTCATCGCCCGGCTCGGCGAACACGGTCGCCGACACAAAGTCGCCGTCATCGGCCCCGGCCCCGCCATTCAATACCGGACTGGCCCAGGCGTCGTTGGCGGCCTGGCGTGATTTCAGGCGGGCGTTATAGCGCCGCAGGCGCTTCTCCATCCGGTCGGCCGCCTGATCGAAACTGACCACAGGATCGTGGGCGTTGCCAGAGGCTTCCAGCGTGATGCCTGAATCCAGATGCAGGCCACAATCCGTGCGGTAACCGCCGCCATCGCGGGTCAGGGTTACGTGTCCGGAGGCATTGCCGCCAAAATATTTCTCCACCGCTGCGTTGACGCGGACCTCAATCTGCCCGCGAAGCGCGCTGCCGATGTCCATGTTCTTGCCAGATACGCGTAGCGTCATATCAACCTCCCGTGCGGCAGGGCGACACGGCCGCCCTGCGCCGCCGAAGCGGCGAGCTGCGATGGTCTCTCCGGTATCTGAATCGTAGGAACGCGACCGGGCCAAGTCAACGGATACAAATGGGGGCGGAGCGTCGGGCGGCGGATTTTCCCGCGGCCTCAGCCGGCCGCGCCCTTGCGCCGCCGCCGCTCGACAGACGAGGGAATGCGCAGGGATTCGCGGTATTTGGCGACGGTGCGCCGGGCAATGTCGACGCCATCGGCGCGCAGCATGCGGACAAGCGCGTCATCCGAAAGGATAGCGTCGGCTTTCTCGGCGTCGATCAGCTGCTTCAGGCGGTGGCGCACGGCTTCGGCGGCGTGCGCCTCCCCGGCGCCGGCCGCGGCGATGGCGGCCGAGAAAAAGTACTTCATTTCGAAGACGCCGCGCTCGCAGCCCAGCGATTTGTTGGCGGTGACGCGCGACACCGTCGATTCATGCATGCCGATGGCGTCGGCGACGGATTTCAGCGTCATGGGCCGCAAATGGGCGACGCCCTGGGCGAAGAAGCCTTCCTGCTGGCGGACGATCTCGGTGGCGACGGCAAGGATGGTGCGGGCGCGCTGGTCGAGGCTGCGGTTCAGCCAGCTGGCGTTCTGCCAGGCGTCGCTGACGAAGGCCTTTTCCGCCTCGCCCCGGGCGGCGCGCGCCACGCGGGCGTAATAGGCGCGGTTGACCAGCACGCGCGGCAGGGCGTCGCTGTTCAGCTCGACGATCCAGCCGCCTTTGGCGCCGCGTCGCACCAGCGCGTCGGCGACGAGGGGCGTCATTGGCGAGGTTTCGAATGGCCGGCCGGGTCGGGGCTCCAGCGCCCGCAGTTCCTGCAGCATGTCGGCCAGATCCGCGTCATCGACGCCGCAGAGGCGGCGCAGGGCGGCGAAATCGCGCTTCGCCGCCAGATCGAGCCGCGCCACCAGCGCGGCCATGGCGGGGTCGAAGCGGTCCTTCTCGCGCAACTGGATCGCCAGGCATTCGGCGAGGTCGCGGGCCCCGACGCCGGGCGGGTCAAAGCCCTGGACCAGCGCCAGCGCCGCGTCGACCTGTGACCGGGCGACGCCGAGGCGGCTGGCGAGGCCGTCGAGATCCGCCGCCATGTCGGGGTCGAGATAGCCGGCGTCGGTGATGGCGTCGATCAGCACGCCGGCGACCAGGCGCAACCCCACACTGGCGCGCGTCGCGCCAAGCTGGTCGCGCAGGTGCGCGCGCAGGTCCGGGGCGGCGGCGAGCCTGGCCAGCGGGTCCATGTCGTCAGCCCCGTCATGGCTGACGGAGAGGCCGCCGGCGCCCGGTGAAGGCAACGAAGGCCCGTCAGGATCGAATGTATTGCCAAAGTCAGCGTCGAGGCTGCTTTCGAGGGCGGCGCTGCTGGTTTCCAGTTCGGCGGAATCCCAGGGGCGCTCGCCGGCCTGTTCGCCGGCCGCGTCGGTGGCTGCCGCCGGAGCGTTGTCGATGCCGGCGCGGCGGCTGTCCTCCGCCTGGCGCGTCGGGCTGTCGGGATTTTCCGCTTCGAGAAAGGGGTTGCGCTCCAGTTCGTCGCTGATCCAGGCCGAGAGCTCGAGGCTGGACATTTGCAGCAGCCTGATCGCCTGCAGGAGCTGCGGCGTCATCACCAGGCTCTGGGCCTGGCGCATTTCGAGCCTGTGCGAGATCGACATCCGGTCTACCGCGTGGACGCTGCCCGGACTGGCCGGCAGGATCGCCGGTCCGGCGCCGGGAAGTTGGCGCGGTTCTTGCTTACATTAGCGCGGTGCGCCTGTCGATGCGCCGGCTTGCGGGCCTGGCTGTCTTGTCCGGCTGTCTCGCCCGGCTGTCTCGCCGCATCTTGCCGCCGCGCGCCCTGGCGCGGGTGGCGCTCACCGCGCGGGCATGGCTCTCAGAGCCGGAAGTCTTCGCCCAGATACAGCCGCCGCACGTCCGGATTGGCGATGACGTCTTCGGCGCGGCCTTCCATCAACACCTGGCCGGAGTGGATGATGTAGGCGCGGTCGACCATGCCGAGGGTTTCGCGCACGTTATGGTCGGTGATCAGCACGCCGATGCCGCGACGGGTCAACTGGCTGACCAGTTCCTGAATGTCGCCGACGGCGATCGGGTCGATGCCGGCGAAGGGCTCGTCGAGCAGCATGAACGATGGCCGGCCGGCGAGGGCGCGGGCGATCTCACAGCGGCGACGCTCGCCGCCTGAGAGGGCGATCGACGGCGCCTTGCGCAGGCGGGCGATCTGGAATTCATCCAGCAGCTGGTCCAGCTCGCGCTCACGCAGTTTTTTGTCCGGCTGGGTGACTTCCAGCACGGCGCGGATATTGTCCTCCACCGACAGGCCGCGGAAAATCGAAGCCTCCTGAGGCAGATAGCCAATGCCGAGGCGGGCGCGGCGGTACATGGGCAGGCGGGTGATGTCGTAGCCGTCAAGGCCGATGACGCCCTGATCCGCCCGCACCAGGCCGGTGATCATGTAGAAGATGGTGGTCTTGCCGGCGCCGTTGGGGCCGAGCAGGCCCACCGCCTCGCCATTGCGCACGTACAGGCTGGCGCCTTTCACGACGGTGCGGCCGCCGTAGCTCTTCTGCAGGCCGTCGACAGACAGCACGCCGCCGGAGGCCGAGGCCAGACGCGCCGCGTGATCGGCGTGCGTCCAGTGCTGTTTGCCAGACCCGGCGGTCGGAGCGTCCGTGCTGTCATACATCCTGTCAAACCTGTTGTTCACAAAGCGGGCGTCGTCAGGCGTCCGCTTCGCCAAAAATATATCATCGCCAATAATGGGTCAGTGTTGCTTGCCGGGCTGCGGTTTGGCCGGTTTGCCGGGTTGCTGCTTGTCGTCATTGCCTGGCACCAGCAGGGCGCGGACGCGCTGGCCGGGCTTGTGCTCGACGGAAGCGCGGCTGGTGCTCAGGTCATAGATCAGCCGGTCGCCGGTGGTGACGTTCTCGCCCTGGCTCAGCTTGGCGTTGCCGATCAGGTAGACCTTTTGCTCGCCCTTGTCATAGGTGGCGTTGTCGGCGGTGGCGATCTGGTCCTTGGAGATGACGGTCATCGGGCCGGCGCATTCCAGACGGCGCACGCCATTGTTGTCGCCGCCGGCCTGGGCTGCCGGCGCCGACTTGGCGCCGCCCTGGGCTCCGACGCCCTGCTCATAAAAGACCGTCAGGGTTTTGCAGCGCATGGTGGTTTCACCCTGCACCGCCACGACGTTGCCGGCGAAGATCGCTTTCTTTTCCTTGTCGAACACGTCGAGCCGGTCGGAATCGATCTTGATCGGCTCCTTGCTGTTGGCGCCGCCAAAGCCGGCGAAGCCCTGGTTCTGGGCGGGAGCGGCGGCTTGCGGCTTTTTCGGCTGCGCCCCGGCCTGAGCGGCGGGCAGCAGGGCGGCGGCCATCCCGATGCACGCGGCCAGCGCGCCGCGCCAGACCATGTCCGGCGGCAGGCGGCGGCGGCTCGCGGCGGGAGCCCCGGCTGGCGGACAATTGTCAGGAGCAAAGCGGCGCATCATTGCAGGTCACCTGTATCCGGTTTCCCGGCGGCGCCCGTAGCGGCAGCCTGGCCGGGGGTTGTAGCGGACGCGCCCTGCTGGCCGTCCTGCTGCGGATATAACACAGTCTGCACGCGGCCTTCGAACACGATTACCTTGCCACTGTCGGTGACGCGCATGGAATTTGCGTTAACGGAGCCGCCATTGGCGGTGGTGATCTGCACGGGCTGCTTGGTTTCAAGCTCGCCGCCCTTCAGATTGACGTGGGCAGCCTGGAGCCTGGCCTTGTCGCCATTGTCGGTGCGCACGTCGATGCCGCCAGACAGCTCCAGCTTTTCAGATTTCATGTCGTAGATGCCGCGCGCGGAGACCATGTGCGTGGCGTTGTCGCCGACGGCGCCGAGGCGGGCGTTGATCTGCTCCAGCTCGACGATGCCAGGCTTGCGCACGTCCTGGGAGGCGGCGAGCGAGGTCACCTCATAAGGTTTGCCATCCTTGCGGAAGCCGGTCAGCTTTGGCTTTTCCATGGTCACCTTGGTGCCGGTGAGCGCCACCGGACCCATTTCCAGGCCGGCGATATTGCCGAGCGGCCGGAACAGGCTCCAGGCGATGAGGGCGATGACAGCCGCCGTCGCGCCCGCCGGAATGATCAGGCGCAGGGCGCGGACGAGGCGGGAATGGCGCAGGGCGGCGCGGTAGGCGCCCAGACGTTCGCCATCCAGCAAACCATGCCCCATGGCGGGGTGGCCCGCCCTCATCGTATTGCTCATCTTCAATTTTCCCACGCCCGCGCCGGCTGGCGGCGGGCGCCCGTATCTCCGGCCTGACGCATGCGGACCTGAATGGCCCTGGACGCGCGCCGCGCCAATTCCGTCATATGGGCGGGAGGCGTCGCAAATGCGAGCCGCATCGCCAGTTCAGGTCAGGTCGTCCTGCTACAGCTCTTGCCGCTCGGGATCCTGGCCCGCTTCAGGTCGTTTGCATCAATCCATAAGCCGAAATGGTTTCCGGATTCTGGGAGCCGCACCCTGCCGCAGGCTTTCGGCGACAATGGGTTCCCAAAATGGACCAAATGCGCCGGAGCGAAGGCGGCGGACCCTGCTGGCGCCGCCGCGTCGACTGGCGGTCCGGTTGATACGCAGGATTTCAACCGCTTCCTGGCGTCGTTATATGTCCGCCGCCGGGCGCGCGATATCCGCTGCCGACGCGCGATCGGCGCGTTGTCTTACGTGTGGGCGAATATATCGGCCTCGGGCCAGCCCGCCAGATCGAGGCGCGCCCGGGTCGGCAAAAATTCAAAGCAGGCCTTGGCCAGCTCCGTGCGGTTTTCCCGGGCCAGCATGGCGTCCAGCTTTGCCTTCAGGGCGTGCAGGTGCAACACGTCGGAGGCGGCATAGGCGACCTGGGCGTCGCTCAGGGTCTCCGCCGCCCAGTCCGACGATTGCTGCTGCTTGGAGAGGTCAACGCCCAGCAGTTCGCGCGTCAGGTCCTTCAGGCCGTGTCGGTCGGTGTAGGTGCGGGTCAGCTTCGAGGCGATCTTGGTGCAATAGACCGGCGTGGTCATCACGCCGAGATAGCGCTCCAGCACGGCCAGATCGAATCTGGCGAAGTGGAAGATCTTCAGCACGTCCGGGTTGGCGAGCAGGCGGATGAGGTTCTCTGGCGGCGGGCCGTCGCGCAGGATCTGCACCACATGGGCGTCGCCCTTGCCGTCCGAGAGCTGGACGACGCACAGCCGGTCGCGCAACGGGTTGAGGCCGAGCGTTTCGGTGTCGATGGCGACGGAAGAACCAAAATCGACGTCGGCGGGCAGGTCGCCGCGGTGGACCCGGTTGGTCATGGGCTGCAATGCTCCCTGGAGCGTTTCTGCCTGGGGCAGATGCGGGCCGCTCCATCATGGCGTGTTGCGTTGTGAGGCTTGTCTGGAATGGTCTCATACTCCGCGTCCCGCGCCCAGTCACCGCGCAAAATCACCGCCCGGCAAAATGGCGGACGCCCCGGGGGCGCCCGGCGCCGCCTGGGCGCCCATGCCGCAGCGGGTTGCCTGTACCGGCGAAACGCGCCATGGCTGCGGACAACATGAGCCGGGAAACACCATTCGGGAGAGGGGAACGCCGTGACCGCTGAACCGTTCGCGCTGCTCGATATTCAGGGCGCCATCGCCACCGTCACCTTCAACAAGCCGCAGGGCTACAATTCCATCGGTCTTGACGAGGCGAAATATCTCGCGACGCTGGCCCCGCAGATCACGGGCAATCCCGACATTCGCGTCGTGGTGCTGCGCGGCAACGGGCCGGCGTTCTGCGCCGGCGGCGACATCCGCTGCTTCGTCGCCCATATCGACAATATCGAGCCGATGGTGCGCGAACTGCTGGAGGCGCTGCACGTCTTCCTGATGGCGCTGCGCGACGGGCCGCGCATCCTGCTGACCAGCGTTCATGGCGCCGCCGCCGGCGCCGGCTTCTCGATCGCGGCGCTCGGCGACATCTGCATCGCCGCGGACAGCGCCCGCTTCACCACCGCCTACAACAAGCTGGGCGTTACGCCGGACGGCGGCGGCTCCATCGGCATTGTCGAGCGCATCGGTCCCCGCAAGGCGCTGGAGCTGTTTCTCGCCACCGACAGCCTGACGGCGCAGCAGGCGCTGGAGCTGGGCCTGGTCAATCAGGTTGTGCCCGCCGACCAGCTTGAGGCCGCCACCGCCGACATGGCGGCGCGCCTCGCCCGCAACACGCCGGACGCCATCCGCCTGACCAAGCAACTGGTGCAGCAGGCGTCGCGGACCCCGGCGGCGGCCCAGCTCGACGCCGAGATGGAAGCCATGGCCCAGTGCATGCAGACGCCGGCGTTCCGCGAGGCAATCGATCGCTTCGTCAGGAAATAAGGGCGCCGGCGGGCCAGGGCGCGCCCCTGGCCGCATCGCGCATCAATCGGCGCTGAGGTCCTGCTTGCGCACCTTGCCGGTGGCGGTCATCGGCAGGGCCTCGACCAGGCGCACCTCCGGCGTCTTGTAGCTGGCCATGCGCTCGCGGCACCAGGCTTCGATATCGGCCGCCGTGACCTCGTGCGCCGCCTCCGGCTTCAGCTGGATGAAGGCTACCGGAACCTGGCCCCTGTCCGGGTCGGCGCGGCCGACGACGCCTGAGCCGAGAATCGCCGGGTGCTGGCCGAGCACCGCCTCGATCTCCGGCGGGAACACGCTCATGCCCTTCACCTTCAGCATTTCCTTGCGGCGGCCGAGAAAATGCAGGAAGCCGTCAGCGTCGATGCAGCCGATGTCGCCGGTGCGCAGCCAGCCGTCGCCGAGCGCCTCGGCCGTTGCTTCCGGCTTGTTCCAGTAGGCCTTGAGCAGTGACGGCGTCCGCACGCGGATTTCGCCTTCGCCGTCGAGGGGAACCAGGTCGCCCGTCTCGAAATCGGTGATCTTGAATTCGGCCCCGGGCACCGGCAGGCCGACGAACACCGGCCGGGTGTTCAGGTCAAAATCGTGGTTCTGGAAGCCGACCGTGAAGGTGTTGGAGGTGTGGGTCTCGGTCATGCCCCACGAACTCTCCACCAGGGTGAGGCCGGTAAGCGCTTTCCAACGGTCGCGATATCCGGCGTTGAGCTTCTTGACGAAGGAGACGACGCGCACCTGGGCCAGCGACGACAGGTCGAAATCGCCGAAACGCGGATGCTCCATCAGCTCGACGGCGCCGTCCACCGGCATGGCCATGGTGTTGACCTTGTAGCGGTCGATGGCCGCCAGCACGCCCAGCGGATCCCAGCGCGCCAGCAGCACCAGGGTCGAGCCGGCGAAGGTGGGGAAGATCAGCCCGGCGTTCTCGCCGGCGATCCAGAATTCCGGGAAGAACGAGAGGGAGACATTGTCCGGCGACATGCGCAGCGAGACGCCGTAATTGGCGGCGGCGGTGTAGACCATGTCGCGCTGGGTGTGGACGCAGCCCTTGGGCATGCCGGTGGTGCCGCCGGTGTAGTTCAGCGCCGCCACGGCGTCGATATCAGGCGGCGGCAGCGGCGCGGCGTCGGTGATCGCCGCCAGCGCCGGCATCAGGTCGGTGGCGCCGGCCGGCAGCGTCCGCGCCGTCAGCAGCGAGGCCGGAACCGGGATTTCCGGATTCTCCGGCAGCGCGTCGGCGAAGCCGGTAACGATGACCTCGCGCAGGCTGGTTTCGCCGCGCACCGCATCGACGATGTCCGTGAGTTCATCCAGCGCCACGATGACTTCGGCGCCGGTGTCGTTCAGCTCATAGGCCAGCTCAAAGGCGCGCGACAGCGGGCTGACCGGCACGTGCACGGCGCCAAGCTTGAGAATGCCGAAAAAGACGACGTGGAACTGCGGGCAGTTGGGCATGAACACGGCGACGCGGTCGCCGGCCTGGACATTGAGGCGCTGCAGCAGCGCGGCGAAACGGTCGCTGAGATCGTCCAGCTGTCGCCAGGTGTAGCGGCGGCCATAGAAGATCAGCGCGTCGCGGTCCGGCTGCAGCCTGGCCCATGTGCGCAGATATTCGCTGAGCGGGATTTCGCCGTGTACATACGTCGGCGTGCGCGGAACGCCGGCGGGCCACGCCCTGTCATGCAGGTCGCGCAGGTGGGCGAGGTAGGCGTCCTCATCGGTTGCCGGACGCGTCTGGTTTTCGACGTTCAGGGTCATGGCGTCTTTCCTGGTCGGTTCCGGTTGGCGGATCAGAGGCCCAGCTCGTCCATGATCTGGCGCTTCAGCTTGTACTTCTCGATCTTGCTGGTCGGCGTCAGCGGCAGGGCGTCGATGAAGCGGACGTGGGCCGGCTGCATGTATTTCGGCATCATCGCCCGGGCGTGGTCGCGCAGCTCCGCCTCGTCCATGGTCTCGCCTTCGACCAGTTCGATGAACACGGCGATGTCCTCTTCAGAGCCCACGCGCGCCGGAATGGGAACGGCGGCGGCGGCGCGCACCTTGTCGTGCCGGGCGAGCAGGGCCTCCACTTCGTAGGACGAGACGTTCTCGCCGCGCACGCGGAAGAAGCCGCCCATGCGGTCAACGAAACTGTAGACGCCAGGCATCTCCGGCAGTTCGCGGCAGGCGTCGCCGGTGTGGAACCAGCAGGTGCGCAGCACTTTCGCGGTGGCTTCGGGCTTGCCGAAATATTCCAGCAGCAACAGGCCGGGATAGCGCGGGCGGAAGGCCAGCTGGCCGACTTCGCCCGGCGGCAGGCGGTTGTCGTCCTCATCGAGGACGGCGACCTCGTAAACCTGGTTGGGCGCGCCCATGAAGCCCTTGGGCGCGGGCTCGGCGCCATTGAGAACCGGCCGGCCGCTCGCGCGACTGCGGGCAAGCACGTCGGCTTTGGAGTAGCCCTTCCACATATGCGCAGGCGTGCCCTCGGCCTCGCCGAACTGGTCGATGAGGCCGGCGAAGCCGAGGCCGGATTCGGTCTGGCCGAAGCCGGAGGTGACGAAGTCGAAGCCAAAGCGCTGCGCCACCTCGTGGTGATTGGGCGGCAGCGGCTGCATGTGCACCTTGTTCAGGGTGTTGGCGCGGTCGCTGTCGCGCGGCGGCGCCGACATCAGCCAGGGCACCATGACGTCGAGCAGCACGCAGGTGCTGGCGCCGCATTCCGCGATGCGGTCCCAGAATTTGTTGGGGCTGAACTTGTCCCACAGGCCGACGGTGTTGCCCTGCCAGACGGCGCGGGCCAGCAGGAAAAAGGCGCCGCCCACGTGATACATCGGCAGATCGCAATAGATCACGTCGTCGGCGGTGGTCATGCGCCGCATCAGGTGCAGGTAATTGTTCAGCCAGCGGAACGGCTGCAACACGCCCTTGGACGGGCCGGTGGTGCCGGACGTGTAGACGATGTTGGCCGGATCAAACGGGCGGAAGTCGAAACGCGGCGCGGGTCCAGGCGATTTCAGCAAGGCGGCGAAGTCGCTGATCTCAAGGCGGCTGAAGCCGGCGCCGAAACGCTCGCCCGTGGCGTCGTGATCGGCCGGGGCCGGCGTGTGGACGATCAGGCGCTGCAGCGGGATTTCATCGACAATGCCGCCCAGAACCGGCGCGAAGCTGGGGTCGGTGATCAACGCGAACGGGTTGGTGTCGCGCAGCTGGTAGGAGAGCAGCGGCCCGGTGAAGTTGAAATTCACCGGCGCATAGACGCCGCCGGCCCGCCAGACGCCGAACATGGCCAGCGCCGCCACCAGTGAATTGCGGGTGAGCACGCTGACCGGCTGGCCGCGCGGCAACCCCATGGCGACAAGGCCGGCGGCGATGGCGTCGGACTGGTTGCGAAATTCCGCGAAGCTCAGGCGGACATTGTCCTCGCCATAATGGATGAAGGTCTTGTCCGGCAGGCGCGCGGCAATGTCATCCAGGCGTTCCAGCACCATCTCGCCATGCGCCAGCATGTCGGCGAACAGTTCCTCGGGCGTCATTGTTTCCTCACGCGATTTTATTGTTGTGTCGTGCGTCGGTGCAAAAATCATCGGGCCAACCCCGGGTCTTGCCGGGATTGGCGCAATGGGCGCTCACAGGCGCTTCATGGTCGGATCCAGCGCGGTGCGCAGCGATTCGCCCAGGGTGTTGAAGGCGAGGGCGGTGAACATGATGATGAGGCCGGGCGGATACATCTGCTCGGGCGAAATCTCCATGTTCTGGTAAGCGCGGGCCAGCATGGCGCCCCAGCTTGGCTCGGGCGGCTGGATGCCGAGGCCGAGGAAGCTGAGGCTGGCCTCGGCCAGCAGCGCCGCCGCCAGCAGCAGCGTGACCTGAACGATGACCGGCTGGATGGTGTTGGGCAGCACGTGGCGCCACAGGATTTGCCAGGTGGGCAGGCCGAAGCAGCGGGCGGCGTCCACATAGAGATCGTTGCGCACCACCAGCGTCCGGGCCCGCACCAGCCGCGCCAGCATGGGCGAGAAGACGATGCCGACCGAGATCATGCCATTGGTGAGGCCAATGCCGAGGGCGCCGGTGACGGCGATGGCCAGCACGATGGCCGGGAACGACAGCAGGCTGTCGATGACGCGGCTGATGATCTCATCCGTCCAGCCGCCGGCGTAACCGGCGATCAGCCCCACCGGCACGCCGATGGCGATGGCGATGGCCACCGCCAGCACGCTGGCGTAGAGGCTGGCGCGGGCGCCATAGAGCAGGCGGCTGAGGGTGTCGCGGCCGAGATCGTCGGCGCCAAGCCAGTGCTGCGCCGACATGGGCGCGAGCGCCGCGTCGATGTTCTGCTCCGTCGGCGAATACGGCGCCAGCAGCGGCGCGGCGATGGCGACGGCGACGAGGGCCAGCAGGAAGAAGAGCGAAATGGCGCCGCGCCGGTCTGTGCGCAGCCAGCGGGCGAAGCCGCTGAGGCGTCGCGGACGGGCGAGGGCCGTGGACAACGTGACGTCAGTCATCATGAAATCCTCGGATCGAGCACGCTGTAGAGCACGTCGGTCAGCAGGTTGATGCTGACGACAATCAGCACCATGACGAACACCACGCCCTGAACCACCGGAAAATCGCGCTGGATGGCGGCGTGCACGATCAGGCCGCCCATGCCCGGGATGGCGAACACCGCCTCAACCACCACCGTGGCGGCGAGGATGCGGTTGGCCAGCAGGCTGATGACGGTGAGCAGGTTGACGCTGACGTTTTTCAGGCCGTGCTTCCAGAGGATGGAGGCCGGGCCAACGCCCTTGGCGTGCAGGGTGCGCACCTGCTGCGATGACAGCACCTCCACCAGGGACGAGCGCAACTGGCGCGCCACCTCGGCGATGCCGCCGGAGGCCAGCGCCACGGCGGGCAATATGGCGTGCCGCAAGGATTCCCAAGGGTTCTCCGTGAATGGAACCGAGCCGGTCGCCGGCAGCCAGCCCATGCTCAGCGACAGCCAGGCCACCAGCAGCATCGCCAGCCAGAAATTGGGAATGGCGACGCCGAGCGAGGCCACGGACATGACAAAGCCGTCGATCCAGCCGCCGGGGCGGCTGGCGGCCAGAATGCCCAGGGGAATGCCGATCGCCATGGCGAGCATCAGCGCCAGCACGACGATGAGCATGGTGTTGGGCAGGCAGCGCGCGATGGAGGTGAGCACCGCCTCGCCTGACAACAGGGATTTCGACAGGTCGCCCTGCACCGCCTTCATCAGCCAGCCGCCGTACTGGACCAGGAACGGCTGGTCGAGGCCATACATCGAACGGATCTCGGCGATGCGGGCGTCGGTGGCGTTGTCGCCGGCCAGGGTCACGGCGATGTCGCCAGGCACCAGCTTGAGCAGGCCGAAGACGATGAAGGTGGCGAGAATGATGACCGGAATCGCCTGCAGCAGGCGCCTCCGGATCATCCGGCGTTTGGCTGGAGCGAGCATCTGATACCGTGGTCGACAGGGGGAAGGTTCCGGCCGCCGCGCCCGTCAGGGGGCGGGACGTGAGCCTCGCGGCGGCCGTCGGGCGTGGTCGCCGGCTGCTTACTCCAGGCTGACGAACTCGAACTTTGGCTTGCCAAGCAGGTTGGGACGATAGCCCTTGACCTTTGGCGTCATCGCCGAGAGTTCGTACTGGAAGGCAACCGGCGCCGACAGCGCCTGGCCCATGGTGATCTGCTGGATCTTGTCGAACACCGCCGCGCGCTCCTTCAGGTCCTCGCTCTCACGGCTGCGGCGGATGAGGTCGCTCAGTTCCTCGGTGGCCTCGCGACTGGCGTTGTAATAGGCGCCTTTGTCGAAGCCGAGGGCGTAGGTCATGCTCGGGTCAGGCCGCCCGGTCCAGGCGGACAGCAGCATGTCATAGCCCTGGTTGAAGAAATTGGCGCTGATCTCGGCCACGGTGCCGCGGGTGAACTTCAGGCGGATGCCAGCCTTGCCGAGCTGCTCCTGCAGCACCTCGGCGCGGCGCACGGAATCCTGGTCGGTGTAGGAGCCGACGGTCAGCTCGATGCCCTGGGGAAAGCCGGCTTCGGCCAGCAGCTGCTTCGCCTTCTCAACGTTGTGGGGATAGAGCTTCGAGGCCGCCTCGGACCAGGCCCAGTGTGATTTGGGCAGGGTCATGGTCGCCGCCTCGCCAAGGCCGCCCATGGTGGCGCGCACGAAGGCGTCGCGATCGAGGGCGAAGTTGATCGCCTGGCGCACCTTCAGATTGTCGAGCGGCTTGCGCTTCGTATTGAAGTAGAACTGGATGCAGTACAGCGTCGGCGCCGAGACGCTCTGCAAATCCTTGGCCTTTTCGATGACAGGCTTCAGCCGCGCCGGCAGGGAGAACGCCATGTCGTTCTGGCCCGCGACGACCGAGCGCAGGCCCGTGGCCTGCTCCGGGATGATGTTGAAATCAATGCCGTCGACGAAGCCGCGATCCTTGCGCCAGTAATTGTCGTTGCGGGTGACGACGACCTTCTGGTTGTCGGCCCAGCTGACGAATTTCCACGGACCGGCGCCGACCGGGTTGCGGTCGCTGGCAGCGCCATGGGTTTTGACAGCGGTTGGCGAGATGATCATGCCGCAACGGTCGGACAGGATGGCCGGGAGGGCCGCGTCAGGGTTTTTCAGTTTCAGCGTCACCTGCAACGGGCCGCTGACCACAACCTCGGCGATGCTGGTCAGGTCGGCCTTGACGTTGGAGCGCTGGTCCTGACGGCTGCGGTCGAGATTGAACTTCACGGCCTCTGCGTCGAGCGGCGTGCCGTCGTGGAATTTCACGTTGGGCTGCAGGTCGAGCACCATGGTCTTTGGATCGGGGAAGGCCCATTTCGCCAGGCCGGGCTTCGGCTTCAGCGTGTCGTAGTCCCACTCCACCAGCGTGTCGTACATCGTCCACAGATAGCAGTGGTCGAAACCGGAGCCGCCGGTCGCCGGGTCAAGCGACGAGGGATTGATGCCCGCGGCGAGCCGCAGCACGCCGCCGCGCTTTGGCTCTGCGGCGAGGGCGGAGCCGCCGGCCAGCGTCGCCGCGCCGGCGGCGCTGACCAGGGCAAGAAACGAACGGCGGTCCAGCATGCTGGCAAGCGGCGCGCGGATAAGGTCTTGGCTCATGGACGTTTCCCCTGCTGCGGCGTGAGACCCTTCTCCGGGCCGCGCCTTTATTTGTCTGGCTGAATGCGTGATGCGACCTGTGGTTCAGGCGTTGGGCGGCGGCGGTCCTTCCGGGGTCGCGAAATGGCAGGCGACCCAGTGGTCCGGCCGCAATTCGCGCCAGGCCGGCTCTTCCGAGGCGCAACGCGCCTGCGCCGATGGGCAGCGCGTGCGGAAACGGCAGCCCGAGGGCGGCGACACTGGGCTCGGGATTTCACCCTCCAGCATGATCCGCCGGTTGACCCGCATGCTGGATGGCAGCGGCGTGGGCTCGGCCGAGAGCAGCGCCTGGGTGTAGGGGTGCAGCGGTTTTTCCGTCACGGCGTCAGCCGGCCCCAGCTCCATGAACTTGCCGAGATAGGTGACGGCGATGCGGTCGGAGATGTGCGACACCACGGAAATGTCGTGGGTGATGAACACATAGGTGAGGCCGAACTCGCGCTGCAGGTCGGCGAACAGGTTGAGCACGTCGCCGCGGATCGACACGTCCAGCGCCGCCACCACCTCGTCGCAGACGATCATGCGCGGCCGCAGCGTGAGCACCCGGGCGATATTGACGCGCTGCTTCTGGCCGCCGGAAAGCTGGTGCGGATAGCGCCCGCCCGCCTCCGGCGGCAGGCCGACGCGGACCAGCGCCTCGGTGGCCACGCGGCGGCGCGTGGCGTCGTCGCCTTCGCCCGCCGCCCACAAGGGCTCCATGACGCTGTCGAGGATGGTCATGCGCGGGTTCAACGCAGCGTTCGGATCCTGGAAAATGATCTGGTAGTCGCGGCGGCGCTTGCGGAAGGCGGACCGGCTCAGGGTGGCCGGGTCGACGCCATCGTGAAGAATGCGCCCGGACGTGGGTTGCAGCAGGCAGACCAGCGCCCGGCCGATGGTGGTCTTGCCTGAGCCGGACTCCCCGATGACGCCGAAGGTTTCGCCCTGACGAACCTCGAAGTCCACGCCATCGACAGCCTTCACCGTCTCCAGGCCATTGTTGACAGGAAAGCGGATGCGCAGGTCTTCCACCCGCAGCACTGGGGGCTGCTGCTCTGCTCCCTGGGGCAGGGCCTGGATTTGCGCCTGCTTCGCGGCTGGCTGGTGCATGCTCATGGGCGAAGCTCTCCTGCGGCGGCGGCCAGATTGTGGGCGACGGGACTGTCCGCGGCCATGTCGTTCACCGAGCCTGGCAGGCGCAGGTCGCGGGCGCGCCAGCAGCGCGCCAGATGGTCCGCCGCCATGGGCAGCAACGCCTGCTCGCGTTCGCACCCGGCCATGGCGTGGCCGCAGCGCTCGCGAAACCGGCAGCCGTCCGGCATGCGGCCCGGCGACGGCACCCGCCCGGGGATCGACGGCAATACGCCGCGCCGGGCGCTGAGACCGGGCAGGGACCGCAGCAGGCCGGAGGTGTAGGGGTGGCGCGGCCGCATCAGCGCATCGTCCACCGGCGCGTCCTCGACAATCTCGCCGGCGTACATGGTGATCATGCGCGTGCAGGTCTCGGCGACGACGCCCAGGTCGTGGGTGATGAAGATGAGGGCGGCGCCGGTGCGTTCGCTCAGGGAGCGCAACAGGTCGGTGATCTGCGCCTGGATGGTGACGTCCAGCGCCGTGGTCGGCTCATCGGCGATGATGAGCTTCGGTTCGCAGATCAGCGCCATGGCGATCATCACCCGCTGGCGCATGCCGCCGGACAGCTGGTGAGGATATTCGTCATAACGCCGCTCCGGCGCCGGAATACCCACCTCCACCAGCGCCGCGATGGCCCGCTGGCGCGCTTCCGCCTTGCTGACGGGGAAATGCACGCGATATGCCTCAGCGATCTGCTCGCCCACGGTGAACACCGGGTCGAGCGCGCTCATCGGCTCCTGGAAGATCATGGCGACGTCGCGGCCGCGCACGGCCCGCATCTGGCGGGCGGACAGGGCCATCAGGTTTTGTCCGGCGAGGCGCGCTTCGCCGGTGATGCGCGCCGTGTGCGGCGGCAGAAGCCGCATCAGCGACAGGCCGGTGACCGATTTGCCGCAACCGCTTTCGCCGACGAGGCCAACCCGCTCGCCGGCATTGATGCTGAAGCTGATCTGGCGGGTAATCGGCAGTTCCCCGGTGCTGGTGAGGAAAGCCGTCGACAGCTCGCGCACCTCCAGCAGGGGCGCTGCGCCCGTGGCTGGCTGGCCGGCGGACGCGCGGCCGGTCAAATGGCCAGCGTTGTCCGGAGCGAACGACAGCTTCGCCGGAATATCGGTCATGACGGCCCTCCCGCCGGTTCCCTGAACAGGCGGCCGCTCGCGTCAAAGCGGAAGCCTGTCCGGACCTGTTGGTGATGAACGCTTTCTTCCGGGGTCGCAGCGTCTGTGGTCGCAGCGTCTGCTCGCCCTTGGAATTCGTTCCTGGAAAGCGCGCCAGGCATGCTGGTCGTCGAACTGCCCGCAAGCCGGCGCGCGCACCATGAGCCGCGCACGCACCAGAACAGGTCAGGACAACGCGACGCGTCATCCGCACCCGTGACACACGTTCGCGCAAGGCGCCGTCGCCTCGTGCGAGAATGCTCTGGCGCAGCATGCGGGCTGCAGTGGCGTCCCCCCCTCGGAGCGCCGTCCCTGGACCGGCGACGGCCGTGCGGCCGCTGGCAGTCAGGGGTTATTCTGGACGCGGCCAGTGACCGGAGTCCGTATTTATATTTTATCTGAGATCACATATGCGGGCCTGTCAATGCTCGCGGGGTTGCGACCCTTTCCCCCATTTTGGGCGTTGCCGCCGCCCTGAGGCCGGCGAGACCCTGGCAAGCGCCTGCGCAAGCGTGACGTTTCCGGCTTCGGGATGAAAATGGCCGGGCGCGGCCTGGCCGCGCCCCGGGGCTGGCGCGGCGTGGGAAATGTCTTCCACATCAGGCTGATAGGGCGGCTGGCGCTCCCGTGCGGACAGCCGGGCGCATCGGCTGTGGAAACCGGGTGAAACCGCTGGTTTTTGCAGTGACGGCCGGCCGGTTGACCGGGCTTTCGCTCAGTCCTGACTTTTTTCCATGCTGCGGAACCGGCGGCGGATTTCGGGGTCGAGCGGCCGGGGGGCGAGATCAACGCCGGCTTCAAGCCTGTCTGCAATTTCGGTCATGGCGGCGATGCGGGCGTAACGCTTGCAATTGGCCGGAACGACTTTCCACGGCGCGGCGTCCGTGTCGGTTCGCGCCAGCATGTCATTCACCGCCGCTTCGTATTCGCCCCATTTCTCACGGTTGCGGAAGTCCTCATAACTCAACTTCCAGCGTTTTAACGGGTTTTCGAGCCGGTCACGGAAGCGGCGTAACTGTTCGTCTGGAGTGATATACAGAAATACCTTGGCGATGCGGGCGCCGTCATCGGCCATCAACTGCTCAAAATCATTGATCTCATCATAGGCGCGCCGCCATTCCGCGGCGCTGGCGAACCCTTCGACGCGCTCCACCAGCACGCGGCCATACCAGGACCGGTCGAAGATGCAGATTTCGCCGCGCGCCGGCGCCCGGTCCCAGAAACGGGCCATGTAGTGGCGCTTCTGATCCTGGGGTTCGGGGGCCGCGATGGGCCAGACCTTGAACCCGCGCGGGTCCATCACCGCGGAAATCCGCCGGATCGCGCCGCCCTTGCCCGCCGCGTCCCAGCCTTCAAAGGCCACCAGGCCCTTGTGCCCGTGGTAGAGATAAGCCTGCTGGATCCGCTCGAAGCGCAACTGCAACTCCTTGAGCTGCGCGGCGTACTGTTTGTCGCCGAGGCTCAGGGTCATGTCGAGGTCGGCCAGCGCTTGCGCGCCTGTCGCCGACCCGTGGCGCCGCATGGAGTGTGTCCTGTCGCTCATGGGAGATCCTTTCCGCCGCTGCTTTTTGCCAGCCAGCGCACGATACCGGCAAAAGCCGCTGCGGCTTGCAAGCGTGAATTCCACGCGCGCCCCTTGCCGTGTCGCTTCTGGCCGTGTCGCCCCTTGCCGCCTGTTCCTGGCGGGGGCGCGCTATCCGGCTCCAGATCAGCGGACGAGGTAGAGCGGCGTCGAGAAGGTGAACTGCACCACCGGCTTTGGCGACCAGCCGAGCCCAAGGCTCATGGCGAAGACCCGGTTGTCGTCATCATCGACGTGCTCCAGTTCGACCAGGGCATAGGGCGTTGTTACCGGCTTCAGGTGCAGCAGCGACGCGGCCTCCGCGCCGCCGAAATATTGCACGCCAACCTGCGTGGAAACATTGAACAGTTCCGACGGGCTCCAGTAGGCGCCGATATAGCCGCCAAGTTGCGGCCCCACCCGGACAAAGCTGGAGGTCACCTGCGTGCGGCTGTAGCTGACGCCCGCCGTGACGCCGCGCGTCTGGTCCGCGTCGAAGGCATAGTCGAGATCGACGCCGCCGGTCCAGGTGGTGTTGAACACGCTGAGTGCGATAGGCTCAAACGGTCGCGACACCGACGCTGACAGGGTGACGCCAGGCATGAAGCCCGACTGTTCGATGATCTCGGCCGAGCCGCCAACGCTCCACGAGGCGGGCGTGAACTTGCTCCATTTGTCGCCCAGCGTTTGCGAGCCCGAACCATCGAGACCGGCGAAAACGGTCAGGCGGTCGCTGAGTTCGATGGTGAGCGGCGCGGACATGTAAAGGCCGCGCGATTTCTGGCCGGTGAGAAAGCGCAGGTTGTTCCGGCCAAGGCCGACCGTATTGCCAGGCGTGGACGACCAGCCGGTTTCCAGATCCACATAGGTTGTCGGCCAGGAATCCGGTGGAGCGCCCGGCGCCCTGTCGTCATCATCATCGTCGTCGTCGTCATCGTCATCATCCGACGAATCGCTGTCCTTGTCCGCCTTCGTTCCGGCAGCCGGCTTCGACGCGGCCTCGTCAGAATCGTGTCCGCCAGCCACGCCCGCCTGCGGCGTTTCCGCCGCGCGAACCCCCGTCGCGCCGCCGCCAAGCGCCGCCGCAAGAATGATGAGCCAAAGAAAACGGGCGGTTTGCAAGCGCTGGTCCTGTTGCGGCGTTGTGCTGGTCCGACGATATCGGTCCAACCGTAAAAATGCGATGCGGCATGACCCGGGCAGCGTCGAAACACGCCCGTCATCACACCGGGGAAAGCCGTACCCTGGCGCGGTTGGCGGCGGCGTCAGGCCCATGTTCATGGCGTATGGCGACGTCAGGCGGGTTTTCTGCCTGTCACCAGCCGCAACAGGGGGCTCAAGAGGCGGCTTGCCAGCGGAACCAGCGCCAGACCGAGCGCCAGGCCGACGATGCCGTCGAGCGTCGCGCTGGCGAGCCAGGTCACTGCAGCGCCGCCGGCCGCCGGCGCCAGCGCCCCGGCTGCGGTGGAGGTGCGCGCGATGAGGTCGGCGGGGGCGTGCAGGCCGAAAACGTGCAGGCTGTGCAGCACAATGCTGCCGCCCACCCACAGCATCGCCGCCGTGCCGATGATGGACAGCGCTCCCAATATCCAGGGCAGGCTCCTCACCATCAGGCGGCCGAGGGCGCGGGTTGCGGCGAGGCGACCGGCGCGGGCCATGAACAGCCCGGCGTCGTCCAGTTTGACGATGACCGCAACGACGCCATAGACGCCGGCCGTCACCATGACGCCGACAGCGAGCAGGGCGGCGGCCTGAAGCCAGGGGGAGGGGGTGGTGATGACCGACAGGGCCATGGTCATGATTTCCGCCGACAGGATAAAATCCGTCTTGATCGCGCCCTGAACGCGCTCCTGCTCCAGCGAGGCAGGGTCGCCCGGCGACATGTCCCCGCTCACCGCGTGATCTGCGCCGGCGGCCAGCAAATGCCAGATTTTCTCAGCCCCCTCGAAGCACAGATAGGCGCCGCCCACCAGCAGCAGGGCGGTGATGGCGGGCGGATAAAACCAGTTGAGGAACAGCAGCGCCGGCGCCAGCGCCGCCTTGTTGCGCAGGCTGCCAAGCGCGATGCGGCCGATCATCGGCAACTCGCGGCTGGCGTGGACGCCGTTGACATAGGCCGGCGTCACCGCGGCGTCGTCGATCACCACGCCCAGGGCTTTCGACCCGGCCTTCGCCGCATTCGCCGCGATGTCGTCAAGGGAGGCCGCCGTCAGCCGCGTCAGCGCGGCGACGTCGTCAAGCAGGGCGAGCAGACCGCTCATTCAGGGAACACTCATGGCATGCTTCCGGCAGGGCGATGAAGCACTGTAAGCGGTGAACGCCCGGCCCGATAGCCGCGTGGCGGGGGTAGCCTGGAAAGCGGTTCATGAACCCGGCGTCGTGGAGTGATGACAAGCGACCCGGTCGCCTGGTCACGGCGACTGCTCAATCGATGTGGGGGCCAGCGCGCCTGACATGGCCGCTTTGCTGAACCTGGTTTCTCAACCCGAATTGGCCCCCTGGCTGGGCATGGCCCCAGCGCTGGACGCGTCTGCGCCGGAACTGACCCTGCCGGTCTGGGCGGCGTGCAGGCGGCGATAGCGGCCGCCGGCGCGGTTGAGCAGGGTGGCGTGATCGCCCTGTTCGACGATCTGGCCGCCCTCCACCACCAGCACGCGATCAGCGTCGGCGATGGTGGCGAGGCGGTGGGCGATGACCAGCGTCGTGCGCCCGCGCGACAGATCGGCCAGCGACTGCTGGATCGCCCGTTCCGTCTCTGTGTCCAGGGCGCTGGTGGCCTCATCGAGAATCAGGATCGGGGGGTTCTTCAGAAACACCCGGGCGATGGCGACGCGCTGCTTCTGGCCGCCGGACAGCTTGACGCCGCGCTCGCCAACGACAGTGTCGAGACCCGCCGGCAGGTCGGCGATCAGGCTGTCGAGGCGGGCATGGCGGGCCGCCGCCAGAATCGCGTCCTCGTTTGCCTCCAGCCGGCCATAGGCGATGTTCTCACGCAGGGTTCCGGCGAACAGAAACACGTCCTGACTGACGATGCCGATGTTTTCACGCAGCGACCGCAGGGTCATGTCGCGGATATCGACGCCATCGATGGCGATGGTTCCGGCGTTTGCCTCATAAAAGCGCGGCAACAGCGAACAGATGGTCGTCTTGCCGGCGCCGGACGGGCCGACGAAAGCGACGGTTTCGCCCGCCTGACAGGAGAAATCGACGCTCCGCAGAATGGGCGCGCCGCCCGCGTAGCCAAAGCTCACGTTCTGATAGGCGATGTCGCCGCGCAGGCGCCCCGCCGCCATGGCGCCGGGTCGGTCGGTGATCTCCGGCCGGGTGTCGAGCAGCTTCAGATAGCGCTGAAAGCCGGCGATGCCCTTGGGGTACATCTCGATGACCATGCTGATCTTGTCGAGCGGGCGGAAGAATACATTGACCAGCAGCAGAAAACCGACAAAGCCGCCGGCGGAAAGTTCACCGCGCACCACAAACCAGGCGCCGGACAGCATCACCACCACCTGGACGAAGCGCATGGAGAGATAGGACAGGGACTGGGACAGCGCCATCACCCGGTAGGCGTCGAGCTTGGTGGCGAGATAGGCGCTGTTGCTGCGGGCGAACAGGGCGCGTTCGTGGTCCTCATTGGCGAAGGCCTGCACCACGCGGATGCCGCCGACATTTTCCTCGATGCGGGCGTTGAAGTCGGCGACGCGCCCGTAAATGGCCCGCCAGGTGGCGGTCATGCGCGCGCCATAACGCAGGGTGATGAGGGCTGTCAGCGGCACGATCACCGCCGTGATGATCGCCAGCGGCGCGTGTACGCCGAGCATCAGCACAAAAGCGCCGATCAGCGTCATGACAGCGAGGAACAGGTCTTCGGGGCCGTGGTGGGCGACTTCGCCGATCTCTTCCAGATCCTTGGTCAGCCGCGCCACCAGATGGCCGGTCTTGACGTTGTCGAAATAGCCGAACGACAGTTTTTGCAGGTGATCGAACGCCCGCCGGCGCATTTCCGTTTCGATCCTGACGCCCAGCATGTGGCCCCAATAGGTCACCACCACCTGAAGGCCGGCGCTGACGGCGTAAATCGCCAGCAGGCCAAGCGCCGCGAAGGTGATGAGGCCAAGCTGGCCGGTTGGCAGCAGCCGGTCGACAAACAGCATCACCGCGATCGGGAAACCGAGTTCGAGCAGGCCGGCGAGGATGGCGCTTCCGAAATCCAGCGCGAACAGGCCCTTGTGCGGGCGATAGTAGGACGCGAAGCGTTTCAGCAGATCAGTCATAAAAGGCAAGCCTGACGTAGGCGTCGCAGTGGTGGAGAGCAATTGTTGCGGCGCTGGCTGGTGATAACGTCGTTGCGCCGGGCAGTCGACAAATATAGTCAAATACGCCGTCCGCATTCGGCTCCGCTGTGAGAATGAATGCCGGGGTACGCAGTTTTGAATTATAATAACAAGAATGGTTGGGGCTGTTTTATGTCCGCCCCTTATTTGCGCCTCGCCATTAAATGCAGATGGCGGGGTGGCGGATCGACAGGCGCGTGGCGCCCGTGGGACGGGCCTCCCGGATGAGGGCTCAAAGGTCTGCGGCGCTGACACGATCCATGCTGGCGGGATTGGCTGCCGGCCGCACGAACCTGGACCGCGGGCGCTCCGGCTGCCCACAGGTCTGGTCAGGCCGGTCGCCAAAGGCGCGCCCGCAACAGCACGGGCAGGGCGACCGCGCCCTGTCTGGGGAAAGCCAGCGCTCTGGTGGGCGTCGCGCCACAAACGACAAAGCAATCATTACCGCAGCCTTTAGGCTGCTGTAATATTGCTTCGTATTTAACGGGATATTTGGTGAACTCAGAAACAACCGTTTCGAATTCTGCTGACTGGTTGTTGCAGTCAGTTGGTGCCCAGGAAAGGGTTCGATTTATGCATTGGAAGTAATTTTATTAAATATAAACAGCAAGATAATCGCGTTGCCAATTTTATTGTAAGGCCAAATGTAAGGCAATGTAATGCTCTATGTGCCTTGCCATATCGATCTCGCCGCTCGCATTGTCAAACAGCAGATTTGCCGCCGCTGGCACTGCCTCCGAGGCATGGCCCGACAGCGGCCCATAGCCTGGTCGCCGCACCTCAATCAGGATCCCGCCGCGCACTCTGATCGCAGCCGCCTCATCGGCAAAGCGCACGCTCTCCTGCACCACTCTCCCGCCGGCCGCAATAATCGCGTCAGCCTTGGCCAGCCAGAGCGACAGCCAAAGATCCGGCCGGCAGGCGCGGCCCCAATCGCCGATTGTCTGTTGCGCCTCGGTGGCGGTGACGCCAAGCTCCGGGATGATCTCCCGCTTGAGATCGCCGTCGACAAAGCGGGCGATGGTCTGGGCGTCATAGCCTGTTGCTTGGAGGAGGGCGCCCAGCATCGTCTTGATCGGCGCTGCGATATGTGGGGCCACAAACCCATGCTCTGCGCAGAGGATGCGCGCCACGGTGCTCTTGCCGACCCCGGCGTACCCCATCAGTCCAATCAGCATGTTTCCTCCAAAAATAATGCGCGCCCTGCGCATTATTTTATTGCGCAGGGTGCGCATAAGTGGCATAACTATTTTGTCAGCAGCGACTGACGCCGGCGCCTCCCGGTTGAGAGGCTGGAGCATTCAAGATGACCTACGACATCGCCCTCAACGCCCGCACCTCCGACAACATTCATCTGGGCACTGTCATCCTGCCGCACCAGCCGGAAGACGCTGACAAGATCGTCCGCATCCGCGAAAGCCTGGAGCGCGACGGCTGGCAGGGCCGCCCGGTCATCATGTATCGCGCTGGCGACCACGACATCGCTTTCAGCGGCGCGCACCGCCTGGCGGCCGCCATTGGCTTTGATGGCGTCGAGGTGGTTTGGCTGCCGGAAGACCTGACCTCCGAAGAATACGACCTGATCGACAGCGCCCACGATGATTGCGAGCTGCTGGATGTGTTTGTCGAGATCGACCAGATGCGCGAGGCCAATGGCGACATGGACGACGTGATCGCTGCCATGCAGGCCGAGGTCGCCGCCAACCACGCCTGATCGTGGCACCAGAGCGTGGCGCATCTGCGCCGCGCCAGCAGGAGGCCAGCGATGCCAGATTTGCTCTCCGCTCTCGTGCGCCTGCATGGCGATCTGACGGCAACCCGGAAGCTGCCAGCCAAGGGGTTTGCCGCGGCATCGGTTGCGGCTGATATCCTGCTGTCGGCAGATGGGGCGTTTCTCGGGCTGCAACCACGCGCCAAGGGGGATACGGCGGACATCCTGCCTATCCCGCCAGCGCGCTCCAGCAATGTCGCCGCGGCGTTCTTGTCGGGCGGACGGGATTACTGGTTTGGCGGCAACAGGCCTCGCGCCCAGACCTGCCGGCGCGCCATGCAGGAGCTGCACAAGAGCGTGCTGGCTGGCGTCAATGACGCCGATGCGCGGGCAATTCTGGCGTTTCTCGCTGCGTCGCCGCCCGCCATTGACGTGGGGCCAATGGCCGGATTTATCGCGCTCCGGATCGACGGCCGGTCGCCGCAGAATAACCATGCCATTCGCGCGGCCTGGTCGCGAGCCTATGCGCCGGACACGGGCTCAAACCCCCGCGTTCAGATCATGCCTGGCTCTGCCATGACCCGACTTGTCAGCGCCAATCTGCCCGCTGCGTCAAGCTACGAGCAGGAGGAGGCTGTGCTGCCGCCTGCCATCGACGGCGCGGCCTATGCAGCGGCGTTGCGCTGGCTGGCCGACCGTCCGTCCACCGTCCGCATCAATGACACTGCGATCATGGCTTGGGTAGAGGGTCATCCGCATATTGATCCGACGCCAGATCTGATCGCCATGCGCGACCTGGCAGAGCTGCGCGCGGTTGATGCGGGAGACGGGGCCTATCCGGGCGATGTGCATGTTGCCGTCGTGTCAGTCACAGCGCCGGGCCGGCTGTGGGCGCGCCTGTATCATGTGATCGATGGTCAGCAGGCAGGGCGCAATTTTGCGATGTTCCGGGCGCGGCTTCGCGCCGCCGACCCGCAAAGCAACCGCACTATAGGTTGGGCCTACAGCCTGATTGACAGCCCCCGCCGTGAGCAGTTGATCGCTGGCGTCATCCAGGCGGTGATGTTGGGCGATGAACTGCCGCATAGCGTCCTGAGCGAGATCGTCAGGCTCAACCGGGCCAGCCCGAGCAAGATGAGGGGGCGCATCCCCCTGTTGACCATCGCCCTCAATTTTGACCGACACAGTGAGGCCAGATGATGCCCTATATCCTCCAGATTCCGGGCGAGCGCTCGCGGGCGCTCCGCTGGACCGTCAATCACCCGCTGTCGAGCTACGGCAATGGCGTGCTGATCTACCGTAATACGAGCGGGTTGCTCGATGGCCGGGCCTTCCGCGCCCTGCGCGATGGCTTGGGGGCGTGGATCGAAACAGACAAGCCGCAACGGGTGCGCGCGGCCCTGGGCTTGATGGAGAGCGAGACTCTTGGCGCGCCAGTTAATACTGGCCCGACTGACGCCGAGGTCGCCGGGAAGCTGCGCGCATGGCGCGGCAAGCGGTCGCGACAGGAGGCCGCCGATGCCCTGGGCATCCCCGTGAGGACGCTGGACGGGATCGAGAGCGGCAGACCATTTCGGTATGCAAAACTGCTCATGCTGGCATTGGGGGATGTTGACGACGGAAAGTGACAGGTTAACCTGCCTTGTCGCCTCACGGCGTGGATCAAAAGACGCCCCATTGTCTCCTCAATCTCAGGGATTGATCCATGCCGCCTGCAAGCCGCAGCCGCAATGCCTTGCGCACTCGCGCCTGCCCGACCTGCCTGACCACATTTGAGGCTCAGATAAAATCCCGCAAGATTGCCTGCTCCGCTCCCTGCGCGGCAGAGTTGCGCGCCGAGGGATGGGCCAGCATCCGCGAGATGTGGGACGGCGAGGGGTCAAAGGTCCGTATTGCCCGGGAGCGGCGGGAGCGGGCGAGCCGCGTGCAGCCAATTGGCGTTGCGGCCGCAAAGCTGTCGCCCCGATCAGGGAGATTTGAGACCAATATCAACGCCAGCGTCTGGATCGTCATTGACCCGACCGGCTACCGCCGCGAGGTCCGTAACCTGCGCCTCTGGTGCGAGCACAATGCGGATCTGTTTGCGCCCCATCCGTGGCGCAACGCCTACGCCGGCCTGCGCCAGGTTGCCAAATGGTTGAGGGGCAAGTCTGACAGCCAAATCAGCACCTGGCGTGGCTGGTCGCTGGCGGATATCCCGACGCGGCCGGTGGAGCACGGCTGGTCTATCTCCGCTCAAACACCTCCAGCGCGTCATCCGCCAGCGGACGCTGTAGTGCGCTAGCCTCGGCCCACGGCGCCCGCATCCACGCCTCGATCTCATCGGGAGCCGTCAGGATCACTGGCATGGCCTTGGGGTGGATTGGCCGCACCACGCCATTGGGCTCGCAGGTCAAAAACGCAAACAGGTCCGCCGTCTCCCAACCTGTCTTGATCTTGCGGACACCCTCCCAGCCCCTTAGCTCGATCCCGGCAAAAAACGCCAGCGGCTCCGGATCATCGCTGCGGAGCCGAAACCAGATTGGCTTGTATTTGCCGCCGGCATCGCGGCCTGGCTCGCTGAAGGCCGTAAGCGGCACAAGGCAGCGATGCTCAGGCTTGAGCCATGACTGCCAGTGTCGGGACTTGGTGTTGCGCACATTGGTTGTGCCGCTGTCCGGCTCCATCCTGAGCAACTCGTCAAAATCGACGTCCTTGCCCTTGGCGCGAAGCTTGTCGGCCCGCTTGGTCGCTGCCTCATAGATTGCCTGACGCGATGATGGCATGCCCCAGCGGGCCATGGCCAATACGCGCTGCCCGTCGTCGTTGCGGACGATCGGGGCGAGATAATCCGGATAGATGTCGGCAGGCTGGAGATTGCCGGCGTCCGACCGCATGGCCCGTGCAAGCTCGATGATCGCCTGTGGCCCCTTGGTCTGGGTGTATAGGTTGCACATCGTCCGGACCTCTACGGAAATGGCTTGACCTGATCCCCGAACGGCGGCACGTCCGCCGGCCGCTCGCGAAACAGATCATAGCAATACCCGCTGCACCGCATCCCATATTTTTGCGGCTTCCGAATGCGCTCGTCAGACCACCGGCACCTTTTCCGGAAGAGGAACAGCAGGCGACCCATGGTGACGCGGTGGCCGTATTTTGCCGCGCAGGCCACGGCCCTGACGTCCGCATGGCGGGGGCAGAAATAGCAGCGAAACCGTATGGAAACGTAGGGATATTCTCGCAATTCCGTTTCGAGTGTAGGCGGATTCGCGAAGGTAAGTGGGGACTTGTCAGGCATGATCCCATCTCGCTATAATGAGAACGAAATAGGAACATTGGCGGCGAAGAGTCAATGCGACGACGTAGCCCCGCGCCAGAGACCGGCGCAGGTAAATCTCATCGTGGCAGGGCCGGAGGCGGGGCCTTATCCCGCCAGTGTCGCGCCCAGCGCAGCAGCATCTCGGCTACCGTCATCCCGCAAAGGCCGAGAAAAAACCCCACGGCTCCGGTCACCTCGCCCGACGTGCCGCCCCATGCCGCATACCATTGGGCGGCGACCCGGGCGGCCGGCGGGGTGAGATAGCCGGCGGTGATGGCGCCCACGACGGCGGACGTCAGCCGCATGGGCCAGGTGTACGAGGGATTGACCAGCCCGCGGACAAGCCCGCCGCCGAGGCCGGCCGCAACATCAATCGCACGCACTCCCAGCCAATAGGCCAGCAGATCAGGCGGCGGCGCATCAGCCATGACGTCTCCTTATGGGACCTTGTTGGCCCTGCTGCCCGCGTCGGCCGCAGCCGCGAGTTTGGGATCGTCGGTCACCACGTGGATGACGCCAGGGAGCGCCGCTACCTGGGCGACCTTTGCGGCCGGGCGGCTTACCCACCACTGCCAGAGAGTGCCAGTCAGCCAGACGATAGCTCCGATCGCCACGGCGAGTGGACCGGAGATATCGGCCCAGCGGGCCTCATCCATCACGCCAAGCATCGCGATCAGCGGCCCCAGCCCGATCAGCGCCTGCCGGATTGGCAGGGTAAGATTGGTATTCATGCGCCGCCTCCCTTGCGGGCGGCCTCAATGGCCGCATACGCCGCGGCAAGACTGGTGATCGCCGTCGCAACAGACATGGGCGGGCTCGCGCAAAACGTGCGGACCACGGCCCGGGCGTCCATGGCCGCCTGCTGCACCTTGACCGGCGCAAACAGGTCGACAGCCAGCGCCGCCGTCTGCACCTCGACGCAGTAGCGGGCGAGCTTGCTGCTCACCTGCTCAATCTTGGGGTCGATTTTGGTTTCGCCGACCACGGTGGCGACGCCTGCCGCGATCTGGCCCCATGCGGTTGGGTTGTTGGCCGACTGGCACGCGGCGAGCGCCAGCATGCCGATGGCGGCTGCCATCAGTTTGAGGATATGCATGTTGTCTCCGGGAGTTTGCGGCGGGGCCGCGAGGATCAGACCTTGACGCGGGTCGCGTCGGTCGAGCGTGCCTTCGGCATGGCGACGCTGTATGGCGTGGCGAACTGATCCGCCTCGGCCGTTCGGCGCGAGATGATCTCCGCCGGCTTGCGCCACATCTGAATGGCTTCGCGGATGCTGGCAGCTGACGCTCGCTCGTTGATCCGCCTGACAAAGGTCGACCCGGCGAACCCGGATTGGCCGATGTTGTAGCAAATGGAGCCCAGCGCATCGAACTCATGGTCAGCCAGTTGGACCTTGATGGCTGACCGCACTGCCCGCTCGTACTGGACAATATCGCGGGCAAAGATGGCGTCTGCCTCGGCCGCCGTTATGGTCATGCTGGCCTTAGGGGCTGGTGCGCCCGCCGCGGCAGTGTGGCCAACGCCGATGGTCCAGACGCCAACACTATCCTTGTAGGCGGTGAGCTTGCGCCCCTCGCGGGCGATCAGAGCGGCCAGGCCGAGAGCGCTCATCCGCTGTTCGGCGGGCGGCGGCGTGGCGAGCAGAGCCAGCGTCTCGGGCCCGGGCCAGATGCCATCCGTCAGGCCGTTGGCGCGCTGATATGCCTTGAGCGCCGCCAGGGTCGATGGGCCAAAATCGCCGTCAGCTCCAGCTTTACCCACGTCAAAGCCCCGCGCCAGGAGGGCGCGCTGTAGATCCTCGATTTGCATGGATCACCTATTGAGAGGCCGCCCAACGGCAGCGAAATGTCTTGGGACTTGGTTGCGCACCCTGCGACAGCCGGGCCTTGCAGCGGGCCGGTTCACGATCATTTAACCGGGCCACGTGCACAACCCGATGCTGCGTATTGTCAGTTTGCCTTTTTGCGCAAACTCGCTATTTTAGGTGGATCATGAGCAATTCGGACGCGCGGACACCAGGGCAACTGATAACCGAGCTTCTTCGCGAGCGTGGTTGGACGAACCGCGTGTTGGCGATAGTGCTTGGCGTGAATGATCCGATTGTAAGCAAACTCGCGAGCGACAAGCGCCCCGTCGATGCTGCGATGGCAATCGCTCTTGAGGAAGTCTTTGGAATTCCAGCCCAGCAGTTTGTCAGCCTGCAGGCCAGCTATGACTTGGCCAAGGCCCGCATTGAAACGAGGCCCGATCCCAAACGTGCAATCCGCGCGAATATCTATGGGGGCTTGCCCGTTGCTGAAATGATCAAGCGTGGCTGGATCGATACTGACGACACACGGGATCCAGACGCAGTTGAGGCCGCGCTTTGTCGCTTCTTCAAGGTGAACCGGATCGAAGATGTTTCTGGCTTCGCATTTGCTGCGAAAAAGACGGAAGTCCATGCAAGCGCGACGCCGGCGCAAATGGCTTGGTTGCATCGTGTAAGAACGATCGCGAGCGAAATGCTGATTGGCCCCTATTCTCCGCAAAGGGTCGAGGACGCAATCTCCAAGATTCATGTGCTTCGTTCCCATCCGGAACACATGGCCCGAGTTCCACGGATACTGGCTGAATCTGGCATACGATTTGTGGTCGTAGAGGGCCTCCCTGGAGGCAAGATCGACGGGGCCTGTTTTTGGCTCAACGAGAAAGCCCCTGTGATCGGCATGTCCATCCGGTTCGACAGGATCGACAATTTCCTGTTTGTTCTCCGGCATGAACTTGAACATGTCCGCCGTCGCGATGGCCTCGATGGCGCTGTCATCGACGTTGACATCGCACGGCAACTGGATAGCGAACTGGACGTTCGGGAGCGCATTGCAAACGAAGAAGCACGTGAGTTCTGCGTTCCTAAAAGGGACATGGATGCTTTCATCGCCCGAAAAGCTCCTTATTTCTCTGAGCGAGATCTGATCGGCTTCGCCAAGGCAATCAAAGTTCACCCTGGCCTTGTTGCAGGACAACTCCAGTTCCGAACGGGAAAGTTTGCTCAGTTCCGGAGCCACCTCGCGCCTGTTCGCGACTTCATTCTCCCCACTGCTGAGGTTGACGGCTGGGGAAATGTCCACCCGATCGAAATGTAAAGGGGGAACAAGACTTGGCCGGCAAAAAGCAGCTCCAAAAGATCATAGCTCTCTATCGGGCTATGACGGGGGAGACCGAGCTAGATCCGAAAAGGATCGCGGAATTCGCCCTAAAGAATGGGGTAGAATTGCCCCAGCCGAAGGATCCTCGCGAGCTCTTGGCACGTGAGATAAGCGTTGCCGCTCGCGAAGAACTGCGTCGAGATGAAAAGACCAACAGGCCATATCGCGCATATCATTCATTGCCCATCGAACATGCAGATGGGCAGGTGTCATTCGTATTTGTAGACATCGATGATGCCACGAGGCCGCAAATGCATCGCTCGCTTACCAAACGACGTGAGCAGATGGTGGGTGACGCGGTGCATTTGACCTACGATGCTGACCGATGGAATTCACAGAATCCCGACTTAGAGCCAATTCAAATCGCGCTTGACTTCGCACCGGATGTGGAATGGCGCAAAGCCAGTGACTCAACTGAATTGGATGAAGAGGAAGGGGCTTCATGATCCATCATTAGGCTGAACCTTGCGGTCTGTGCGCCGGCACGCCTTGCGAACCTGTGCTGCGGTCGAACCATTTTGGCTAACCGGTATCTTCATCGGCACCACTAAGGTCATGCGCATTGCTCGCTCCAAGAAAAAAGCCTCGCCAGATGAGCGGGTGAGTAATGGTCAAATTGTGCCGTGGATCAGGCCGGCCAAGGCCAGTCATCGATCTGCTGCGTCGTGGTGATGTCGCCGCCAGCGATGGCAGCGGTCACCGCCGCCTCAGCGGCAAAGCAGGCGTCCACGTGGGCCAGCACCGCATCACTGATGGCGATGATCTCCGGAGCGGCCAGGCTGACAAAACTGCCGTCCGCGCCTTTCCAGCCGACGCTATAATCCGGGTCCGCATCCGCCTTTATGCGAGCGCCCATGATCATGGTCTTGGAGCGATCATCCGTCGCAACCGGCACGCCGCCCACCGTGATCCCGCCTGTCTCGATCTGCCAGCGCTTGTCCGCCGCGATCTCGGTGAGTGATCGCGCGGGGATGGCCGCCGCAATCGCAGCCTCGCGCTGAGCATGCCAGTCTGCCTCGCTCATGATCGCCGCGCCATCTGGGACGGTATCCCCCTCGCCAAAGGCCACAGCTCCATTGCTGAGCGTCTGAGTATAGTAAGTCATGGCGTCACTCCGTCAGGGCAAGGAGATAGGGGTCAGCGACGGCAAGCGGGCCAACGGCCGCGCCCTTGTCCACGACAAGCTGGATTGTGTAGGCCTTGGCCGGATCGAGGTTTTGGGCCACGTGGCGGACGGTGACCGATGACTGGATGCCGTTTGGCGCAACAACGACGCCGAGATACTGTGACGTCTCTACGACGGTGGCCCCGTCTTTGACCCGCACCCGGCCACGGCAGTCAACAGATGCGGACGCGTGGTTATTTTTAAACCCGCAGTACATCAGGATGTCGGCGTATCGGGTGCCGCTGACGGTTATAACCATGACCTCGGTCAGGACGCTCCCCGCCGGGATGTCAGCCAATGGATATCCCGGCGTAAACAGCGCGGTCTTTTTGGCGCGCACCGGCGTCTGACGCTCGAAAAGCTTGATCGGATTGACGACCTGCCAGACGCCGCCGACATAGATCAGATACACCGCGACCCCAGATACCAGCTCACCAGCCGCAATCGCACCGCCGCCTGGATACCTGATTGGCATTGCCCCCCAGCCAGCATTGAGTGTTGCAGCGCCGGTGTTGGTCGCTGATGGCAACACCCTCAGCACCATGCCATCCGCCGGGGCATCCGTCACAGCCGGATCAAGCGCCACCGTCAGGGCGTTGGCCGTGCCGGCGGCCTCCCGGTAGTTGAGAGACTGGGAGCGGATGGCCTGGGCGAGCTGGGTGGAGGCAGCGCCATCCAGCGTCATGCCGGATTTGTCGACGACGGCGCAAAGCTCATCCATCATCTGCTGATAGCCTACGCCGTCAGGCCATGAGCCGCGCTGGCCAAGGCTCATGTCGGCGTTGACGTGCGTATCGCCCGGGCCCGGGTATGCAATGGGCGACCACTTTTTCATGCCATGATTCCTTCGATGCTGTAGTGCGCCCACGTGTGGGAGTGCTTGATGTGCTGGATCAGGCAGACGAGGCCATCCGGCGGAAACGAGCCAAAGCCTTCATTACCAAAGCCAATTTCGCCAAACGCGATCCACGTCAGGGGCAGATTTGGGGCGATGACCAGAAACTCAAACGCCAGATCGGGGCTGCCAAATCCGGCCTCGCCAAAGCCGGTCCAACCGCACTCAAAGGCGTCCCACTCCTCAATCTGGATGTCGTAGCCAATCGCCGCGGCGGCGCAGACCATCGCCTGGATGCTGGCGTCATCGGCCGAGACCAATGCGCCACGCACCGCCTGTCGCCGCGCCTCGAGGCCCGGCGTCTGGCCAAGGCAAGGGTCGGGGAGGCCGTAGTCATACTCCCACGACGCGATCCCACCCTCGTCGGCTGCGGACGGAAACGCCGCGCCGACTGCACGGGTCAGAGTGGCGTAAGCGCCAGCAACGGCGTCAGCCACTACGGCCCAGAGCTTGTGCTGCACCGTCGCGCCAACTGGGCCGCTGGTCTCATCAGTCTGCCAGGCGCGACCACGCGGCGCGACCGCGATGACTTGTGGCAACAGGACGTCGCCGGTTGGAGCCGACAGGCGATCAAGGGGGATGGGAGGGACGCCGCCGAGGATAGCGGGGCAGGTGATAGGGGGCAGCGTCGCCGGCCAGCGATAGCCGGGCGACGCCGCCGGAACGACAAAGGTGCGGGACGGCATCAGGGCATCCACGTGACGCTGCCAAGCACCGGATACTGGCCGGTGGTCAGCATGATGTCGGCGGCTGGCGCAATCAGGTCATGGCTATCCAGTCCAATGGCGGACTGGATAGCGGCGCTGATCCACTCCACGTCAAAGCGGTCACCATCGCTGGGCAAGGCGACTACGGCGCGCTCATCAAACATGTCCTGCAACTCGGCGACGACCTCGGCGCGGATCGCCGTCGTGTCTGGCCGGATATGCACCGACACGTCGATCACCCGGGCGGTCGCCTGCAACACGTAGACGGTGGCCGTCGCTGGCCGTTTGGTCTCGATGTGGGCGGCGACCGCCTCCAGATCCGGGACGGTCGGGATGGCGGCGGAGCCCGAGCCGGTCAGGATCGGATAGACTGACACGGCGCCAGCCCCCGGCATCCAGCCGCGCACAAACGCCCGGGCGATACCCGGGACCTCTGTCGCCCACTCCTTGTAGTCATTGTCATTGCCACCGCGCGTGCGGTTGCGCTTGCGGTAGAGGATGCGCCCGCGCAGCAGGTCATCCAGCTCGCCGTCAGCGCCAGCGCCAAGCCCGGCAGGGCCAACCTCTCCGGAATCTGCAAGATCGGGCACGCTTGCCGCCACGCGCATGGCCGCGGCAGCGGGCGTGTTGCCGTCCGCGCCAGCATCCTCCGCCTGCACGGCTAAGGTGACAGAGTTGCCGACCGCCGTGGCCGGAGCCGTGGTGACAAAAAATACGCCGTCGTTGCGCACCAGGCGGATGCCGGCTGCAAAGGTGACGCCCGGCGTGGCCGCCATGATGACGTTGCCGGTTGCTTGCGCCGCAGGCCGGCGCACGAGGCCGACCTCGTACGCGTGCAGGTCGAGATAGGCGCGCTCGGCGGTCGAGGTAAAAATCTGCCGGAAAAGGTACTCCGCCCGCAGGTCCACATCGTGGACTGCCATGCTGATGACCTTGCCGATGATGCGCAGATTGTTGGGCCAGATCTCGCCGTCAGCGCCGGGGAGGCGGGCGCGGATGTAGCCCCAGACCGCCCGTGATTTATCGAGGAGAGAGGGGATCGCGAACGGCAAGGATGGCCTCCCACAGCCCGGCAAAGGGGCCGTCGTAGATCACGCGACCCGATGGGGCGGCGATGCGGACGTTGATGGTGATCCGGTTGCTGGCCGGATCTGGGGTCGCCTCAAACCGGGTCTCGCCGATGGCGCGCTGACGGCGCAATGGCTCGAGCGCCGCGGTAAATCTGGCGGCGATCTGGCTCGCGTTGGCTGCGTCGGCCGGCCAGCGGAATCGCTCCCACACCGTGTTGCCGAGCGCCGCTTCGCCGCGCGCGGCGTCGACGTCAAAGCCATCACCGGGCCAGCCGCGCAGGTCGATCTGGTCGCCGTCATCCGGATCAGCCGCGCCGCGCGCGTCGGTCATCAGACAGAGCGCGATGGCCGTGGCCAGGGTCTGGCCGGCGCGGAGCCCCAGCGGATTGTGCTGGTCGCTGGGCCCGGAAAGGGCAAAATCGGCGCGATCGGCCCCGAGCACCGGATCTGCGATCAACACAAGATCCGGCGATGACGGCGCGGCGTTGCCGGCCGGGTCAAGGATGCGGGTCATAGGCGGGCAAACACCGTGCTGGAGGGGCCACTCTCGGTCATGACGCGGACATAGGAGCCCGAGCCGTCGCCGCCGACACGGGTTTGCCCGGCCTTGGCGCCGACGACAGTGTTGCCGGCCTCGCTCACCAGAGCGGAGCCGCCGTCACCGGAGAGGCGCAGGGCATTGCCCTTGTGGTCATAAAGCGTCGCGCCGCCGGCCTGCTGGTTTTTGACGCGCAGGCTCGGGTCCTCGATGCCAATGCAGGAGGGCATGTCGCGCCGCCCGTACAAAAACACCACGATGCCGATGGCGCCCACGGGCGGATGGGTGGTGAGGCCGTGCCCCTGGATGCGCACGGCGTCCTCAATCTCCTCGCCCGCCTGCGTCCTGCCGCTGATGAGCTGCAGGTCGCCGTCGTCACGGACGGACGTGATCTCGATGCGGATCATGGGCCATCCATATTGAGATAGGGTTCGGGGTCGACAAAATCCCAGGCGGATTCGTATCGCTCCGACGCGCCTTTTTTGGCCTGCTCGCCAAACGATCCGGGGTCGCGCAGCTCGAGGACGGCGGTCTTGCCCACCTTGTCCTCTTTGTCCCAACGCAGGACGACGCTGGATATCGCCATGTCGCCCTCGATGCGCAGCTCATCCCAGGCGTCGACGGCGATGATGTAACCGGGTTGCCAGTGCTTTCCGTCGTCGGCGCGCCAGCCTGGCGCGATCATGGTGGCGGTCGCCGAGGCTGCGCCAGCGCGTTGCTGGTCATAGCCAGCCCGCTTGCGCAGGCGCTGGGCATCCGCCTCGCCCTCATGGTTGATCACCTGCGGGCGGTAGCGTTTGACGGCGGTGTTTTTGGTGATGCCTTCGGAGCGCAGGTCGGCCTTGCCGTGCTTGCGGGCGGACTGGCCGCGCACCCGGGTCTCGCTAAATTTGTTGCGCTCGCTCAAGGTGGCGTTGGGCGCCGCAATGACGTTGCCAGGCAGGGCCAGCACGCCGGAGTGCCGGCCGCGAACCCCCTTGAACAGCACCTGATCGCCGTTGGCGTCGTCGGTGATGTAGGCGCCCTGCGATCGGGCATAGCGCTCCATCAGCTCAAACACCGTCTCGCCGGGGACCGTGGTCACCTTGTCGATCGGGTCAAACGCGCCCTCGGATTTGATTTTGGCGGCAAAGCCGTCGCCGTCGCCTTTGGCCAGTTCGTCGGCTGCCTCGTGCAGCTTTTTTCGTTTGACGCTGCCGGTTTTGTGGACGCAGGAGCACTCGGCCAGGTCGCAGGTATTGCTCTCGATCGACAGGGTGATCTCGCGGCCTTCCTTGATCGCGGCGCTGCTGTAGTCCCGCACAATGCCGGTGAGCACGGGGGCGCCGTCATCGGTAATCCGGATCTTGGCGCCGGGCGGGGCGACAAAGCGTCGATCACGCTCCACCATGGTGATGGAGGCTTTGCGCACGCCTTCGGTCGCTCCATAGCTCAACGTGAGGCGCAGCACGCCGTCGAGCGGCGCGCCGTCCGCCTCGATGACAACTGACTCGTCTGCCATCGCGGCTCCTATGGGGAGATTGCCTCAATGATGGTCGGCATAAATGCCGGGGTGGCGACGCGGTTGCGGGCAACAAGCTCGCCGGCCCGGGTGGTGTCGCCATAGATCTGCCAGGCCAGCAGAGTGGCGGGCAGGGGGCGTGAGGACTCGACGCGGATGATCCGCTTGAGCCCGGCGGCCTGATCCAGCAGATGGCCTGATGCGTCGCCCCATGCCTTGGCGACCAGCCCGTAACTGACCTGATCCAGCGCGCCGGTATCGAGCAGCGGCGCAAACAACGCGGTCAGTCCCGCCCGGGCGTGCAGGGCGTCATCGCGTGTGGCGTATGTCGTCGCCATCACCCGGCGGGCATAGGCGACGCAGGCCATAGCGCGGAGCGCATCGCGCACCGCCGCCGCAGTTTGCCGCGCCAGCTGGCGCGATAGAGCGCGGGGGGCGGGCCCAGGCGGCGAGGGCGTCGGCAGCACAATGGCCTGATCGGCCACCGGCGGGCGTTGCGGTGCGGCGGCGATGTCCGCCGCAGAGATATCAGCGGCGCAATCCACCAGCAGTTGCGCCGCCTCCGGGTCAGCGGAGACGCGCAGAGCATCCATCACCTGCGCAATGGCGCCCGCAAGGATGTGGCCGCGATCCGGGTCAGACAGGTCGACGCCGATAAAGCCTGGCATGGCGGCGGAGACAGCTTTGCGCACGTCGCCGTCCACAAAACGCGCCGCGCGGCTTTGCAGCGCCGCGCCGATCGCCGCCGCCGTCGACAGCCAGGCAAGGCGGGCGCGGGCCGTATCCAGCTGCATCATGACAGAGCGCTCCCGAGCGCGGAGGTGAGGGCGACAAAGCCGCTGGCAACGGCTGCGGGCGCCAGCAGCGGAGAGACGCCAAGCATGGCTGGCGGCTCATCCGCAAAGCTGATCTCAAAGGCAACAAATCCAATCTTGTCGCGTTCCTGCGCGCGCTCCCATTCAAGCGGCCAGGCCATGCGCGGGGGCGCATGGGGCAGTGAGAGCAGGCCAACGCCGGATTCGCACGCCGCCCAAAGCGCGTAGCTGTTGGGTTTGACGCCGGCCATCTCCGCCACATAGCAGAGCAACCGGGCGCGCGATGCCTTGAGACCGCGATCCTGCGTCACCCAATCGTCGGCGCCCGCCAGCTCATGGATGGCGACGGCGCGGGATCCGGACGTGACCTCGCGCTCGATGTGAAAAGGCACGCCGGCAAACGACGCCGGTGACAATTCGTCCAGCGCCGTCATGGGCGTGATCCTTATTCGCTTTAGTGGATGGGCAGGATGTGTACTTTATACTTGGAGCTGGGGGGGGCATCATGGATATTGGCGGCATCTTTCTGGTGGCGGTCGCGGCGTGCGTTATCTATCTCTGCGTCCGGGCATGGTTGAGACAGCCCAAGCCGCCGCCGCCGCCCGTCGACATAGACCCTGAGCGCCTGACATCGCGGGGCGCGGGTGTGCGTTACGAGCCACCAGCCCCGGCAGCCTCAGATGGCGCGATGAAACGCCCGGAGAGGGTGCGCCCGACCAACTTTGCCATCAAAGCCCACCGCAGGACGATCAATGGTACGGTCAACGCGGCGATCAAGCCGCAGTTTAGGATCGAATATGCCGATGAGGACGGGGTGGTTACTGAGCGGGACGTTTTCCTTCTCGCGATTCGAGAGGATGGCGACCTAGTCTACTGCATCGTGTGGTGCTTCGTGCGCAACGACGCGCGGACCTTGCGGGCAGACCGGATTTTGTCTGCGTCGGATTTGATGACGGGTAAGAGTATCGAGAGCCTGTCGCCATACCTGTTCTCATAGCACTCACTTTTCATACATCGGCATGGAGGTGGCCGATGACTTCCCGGCCCGGATCTCGCCGCGCAATTGCATCATCCCCTGCTTCAATTCGGCGAACCCACGCACAAGCGCACCGTCATCAATCTTGACGACGACATTGACCTGCGCCTCGCCCTTGACGTCGGCGGACCCGAAGAGCTCGGCCTTGACCTGATCTGGTTTGATGGATGCTTCGATTTTTCCACCGCCCAGCACGTCGTTGATGTTGCCAAGAATGGGAGCGGAGGAAGGGGCCAGTGATGCTGGTCGCTCAGGTGGCATAGGGGAAGTGGCAGGCAGTTTGATGTAAGGCTCCGGCTTTCTGTCCCATGCCCCCGGCGCTGGCAGACGCCGGGATAATGAAAAATCACCTCCCACGTTGGCGATGCCATCCCCGCGGAGTGGCGAGCCGATTGGGGCAACTGGTTGTGACCGCATGTCCCATTTGGCATTGGCCGCAGACATTACCGTTGCGCGATGCGCTATGGCGTCAGCTTCCGCCTTGAAGCGGTCCATGTCAGCCAAGCGCCTATCTATATCGCGATTTGCCGCCTCCAGACGGCTGCGCTTTTCGCGCACATGTCTCCGCATAGACGGGGGCGCCCATCTTTTTTCGTCTAGCTCTGGCTTTTCAAGCTCCTTGCTGTTGGCCTGCTTCTCCCGCTCAAGCTTTGCGCGCCACAAGCGCTCATCTTCCTTTGGTCCCCAATTTTTGACGTGTTCATCCAATGGCAACGGAGAAGCTTCGCCAGTCGTCAAATAATTCAACCATTTATTGGCGCGTGCGTTCCAGTTTGGATCACGAGGCTTGTTCGGGCTTTCAATGATATCCGAGGCCGTATCCATGACGGGGACTGCAACTTTTGATAGCAGCTCTCCAGACAGCCCCATCAACCTATCGAACGATGCAGACATCCTGTTTATCGCTGCATCCGCAGTTTTGGCTACTCTCGCTGCATCTTGGTCAATTGTGCCGGCAGAATTAGTCCGGATCTTGCTGGTGTCGTCGGCCAATCTCCTTAAATTTGGCAGCAGCGCCATCATGCCCTGCAGTACCTGCGCATCGCCGAACAGCTGACCCACCTTGAAGCGGTCGCCGCCCGTCGCTTTCATGGTTTCTTCGAGGAGCACCTGTAGGCCATCGACGCCGCGCTTCGCGCCCTCCTTGATCCGCTTTTCAAGGTCGATGCCAAATTTTTTGAAGTTCTTGATCGTCTCTGGCGCAAAAGCCTTCTGGGCAATATTTTCCCACCTGTTGGCGGCCTCATCGGATGTGCCGGTATACTCGCGGATAATTTCCAGCGCTGCCACTGTCTTTGCCAAACCGGCAGCTCCGGTAAGACCAAGCTGCTTTGCGCCAGCGCCGATGCTTGGCAAATCTTTCGCCATGCTGTTCAGCTCATAGCGACCCATCTTGCCGCCGTAAGCCATGAGGTCGAACGCTTCGCCGAGCGTGTTGGCGGTAAATCCAAACTGCTGGATAGCTGCCACGCCAGCGCCGGTGAGGTCGCTTATCGTGCCGCCGGAGGCCTTGGCGGCCTTGACGGTGGCTGGTACTGAGCCGATGGCGGTATCCCATTCAAGACCCGCAGCAACAAAGATATCTGCGGCACTCGCCATCTCCTTCGCGGTGACGCCCATGGCGGGCCCCTGCGTGCGGAAAGATTGGAGCGCCTTAGTAGCCTGCTGATCGGTGGCATTGGCTGTGATGGCCACGCGGGTCATAGCCATTTCGACGTCCGCGTATGCACGCACAGCCTTGGTTGCCCCGTAAGCCGCCGCCGCCGGACCGATGTACCGCGCAGCCATTGGCGCGAGAGCGGTCATGGAGGCATTCATTTTTTCCGCCATGCGCATCTGGCGGCCCATGGCGGCGGCGCCTGCATTCGCAAAGCGGGTGCCTGACAAAGCACGCGCCGAGGATGACATCATCCCCATCTGTCGCGCCAGCTTGGCGAAAACTCCGCCAGTACGGTCAGAGGCCGTGATGCGGGCCTCGGCGGTCATCACCTTATCGGCCACGGTAGAGCCCCCTTACTTACCGCGCTTGCGGCGCGTCTCGTGATATTTGACTGCCCGCCCGTGCCACCAGATCAAGGAGGATAGGGTCATCCGATCGACAGCGGCGGCGTCCCATCCGAGGGCGAAAACGAGTTCGTCGGCTCGCTGCTCGATGCCGGCTCTGCCGCCGGCGGTAAGAAAAAACCGATAATCACGTCCGAAATGGCGATCGAGTCCTGAATGCTGCAGCGGTCGAGCAGAAGTGGATCAACGTCATCAACGAGATCGCGGGCATAGCCGCTGACCACCTGATGATCGATACTGCGCATCACCATCCCATCGCGGCCAAAGGCTTGCGCGAATGGTTCTCCGTGGCGTCTCAGGTCTCCGAAAACCGGCTCGCGGAAGCGCAACTCGGTGATCGGCCCCTTGTGGCCAGTAAGTGGCTTGATGAGTTTGACGACGGCCTCGGCCATGGCGCGGGCTCCTTATATATATGCGTCAGCCGCCGACGCGGCGGTAATTCGCGCGCTGACAGCCAAAGCTGATGTTGGTGATCGCGCCACTGTCGGGAGCATATTGCGGCTCGCCGATTGCCTTGGCGGCGGTGTAGAGGTGCGTCACGCCACGGTGCTCCTCGACAAAGGTCACGTCCTGCGGCGTCACCATGTCTGCCGCGGTAAACGTGCCCTCCAGCGGATCCTCGAGGTCCAGCTTGATGACGGACGGTTTGGTCTTGGCGGTCTGGTAGACGCTGCCGTCGATATTGCCCTCGACGGCGGTCTCCAGACCGACATTGGTCAATTCGGCCGAGGCGCGGGCGGTGTAAGACCGCCCGCCGATCGTGAAGCTGCACTCGCCAAAGGTTTGCATCGGGTCTCTCCGGGGCGATGGTCAGGGGGCTGGCCGGCGATGCCGGCCAGTGAATCAGGACTGAAACTGGGCGGACGCCTGGACGTTAACCGCCAGCACGTGCAGCGGATTGACCCGGTCAATGGACATCTCGGCGTTGATGCGGGTCGGATCGCTCGAGCGCTCGACCACCAGCCGCTTGAGCATGCCGTCGATGTCCTCGAGGATGTGCGCCTCGTTGCGCAGCTTGCTAAGCGCGTGGCCAAAGCTGGCGCGCACATCCTTGGGGCGCGACTGGGCCGGGTGATACGGCTCCATATCGCCCGCCGCCGAGGTGTTGGCATGGACGCCCCAGACATAGTTGGCGGTGTAGCGGACGGTGTAGATGTCGATCAGCGGGTAGTTGATATCGAGATAGTTGATATCGTCCATGCCCTGATCGTCATGCTGATACGTCGTGATCACCCGCTCGAACGTCACCTTGCCATCAGCCGTACAGGTCAGGGGCGAGACGCCGTCATAATACAGGGCGTTGCGCTCGGACGTGTCAAAGGCATTGCCGCCGGATCTGGGCGGGTTGAGATCGCGCAAGATGCGGCCGTTGCACGGTCTCGCCAGCCGCTGCGCCTCAGTGAGTGTGGCGCCCAGATCGTAATACTCGGCGAGGCCGGCCGTGCATTGCGCCAGGATGGCCCACTTGCTGTCCGGGCTGTCGTACTGGCCGATGAGGATGCGCGCCCGATCGTTCATGGTGTCGCCAGCAGCAGCGAGGGCGCCATAGGTATCCTGCCGCGCAAACACGGCAAGGCCGTACTGCATCGACATCGGGTCCCAGCGCGCGGTGACAAAATCACTGAGCGCATCGATGCTGGCGGAGTCGTCAAAGACGCAGCCGTACCAGTCAATCGCGGTGTCGCCGAGCGCGGCGAGGGCCATGGCGAGATCAGGCGCGCCGGTGCCGGCCGTGACCGCCCCGACCGTCACGGCGGCGGCGAGCGCCGACGTCTCGTCATAGAGCGCAAAGTCGACGCGGCTATCCGTGCCGGTGACCACGCCCGTGTGCCGGTCGGTGATGGTGACGACGTTGGTTGTCGCCGCCGCCGTGACCGGCGGAGTGATGGCCGTGGCCAGGCCAGACAGATAGTAGGGCGACTGGATCGCGGCGGCGATCTTGCCGGCGAGGGTCGCCGTGGTGTCGGCGCCGGCGACGGTGATGCTGCGACGGCGACCATGCACCCACAATGGATACGCCCCAGCGGCCGGCACGCTGTTGACGGTAACCGTCTGCGCCCCTGCCGTGCCGGACGGATCAGCAACCGGCAAAAACCACATCTCGTAGACCGCCGCCTGACGGCGGGCCAGCAACGCCACCTCGGCGGCGATCGATCCCGCGCCAAACGCCGCGATGGGATTGGACGGCATACGGATCGGCGCGCCGGCTGGCGCAGTGCCAGCGGCGAGCTTGGGAGCGATAAACAGGATGCGGGACTGGCCCTGATAGGGCCGCTCACCGCTGTTGACCTCCATCCGCATGCCGGGGACCCGGAGCGAGGCGGGGATCTGATTAAAGGACACGGCCATGGGCTGCGGCTCCGGTTACTTTTTCGGGGCGGGCGCAGGCGTTGCCGCCGGCTCGCTGTTGGGGTTGGTCGCCTCGACAAGGTCGCCAGCGGCGAGGCGGCGGATCAGCCAGGCGTCGCGCGGCAGGCTGTCGCCCGCCGGCGGCAGGACGGCGTAAGCGCGCGCAGGGACGCGCACCCGGCGCCGGGGCGCGGGCTTGACGTAGATCTCCATGGGGATGCTCCAGCGGCGGTCAGCCGATCGGCGTGACCTTGGTGATGTCGACGCCGGTCAGCGGCGTCTGGATGTCGAGGGCCATGGTCGCCTCGAGCGCGGCGGCGGCGGCCTCGATGATCTGACGGCCGGCGTCACCGTCTGGGAGCAACGCCGCGACCTTGCGCGCCCAGGCGGGCGATCCGTAGTCACGCGGCATCTGGCAACTGAGGATGACGGCGCGTGCGGCGAGGGGCGAGCCGCCCTCCGACTCGCGGTAGGGCTCGCTGCTCTGGTCTGCCACCTTGGCGCGCGCCTGATAAAATACCGCCTGAGGTTTGATCATCAGGCGATGCAGGATCTGGCTGCACGTGGTGTCGATCGCCGCCTCGAGCAAAGGATCAGACGATGGCATGCCGAGTGACAAATCATCGTCGACGTCGACCAGCTGCCGGGCGGTGACCTGCAAGATGAGCTGCACGGTCGGTATGTGGGGGTGTCCGTTGACTGATGACCCAGGCTGCGAGCGCATCTCCTCGGTGTAGATGACGATGGCGATGCGCGGCTCGGCGGCCGAGAACTTGTCATACCCGTCGAGACGGCTGTCAAAGACCCTGTCCTGCGCCATCGTCGGCCACACGCCGCCGATGGAGGCTGGCGGGCAGATGGCGGCGAGGGCGGCGCGGCGCAGGACAAGCTGGGCGAGCATATCTATCCAGACAGGGTAATGCGCAGCCAGGTCTCATCCTGGGCGGCGTCTGACGCCACCTTGAGCACTTGGCCATTGCGGACGCGGGTGACCAGATCGCCGACCTTGGGGAGCCAGGGCAGCGAGCCGGACGGCAGCGACAAAATCCAACGATCGGACTGCGCGCCGGGGCGGCGGGCCGTCTCCTCCGCCTCCATCACCGGCGACCGGCCGGCGACGCGGGCCTCCAGCGTCAGGACGCCTGTCGTCTCGACGTCGGGGCCGCGCTCCAGATCTGTGCCGGCGACAATCCGTGCGCCCCGGGCGGGGACCATGGGGCGGATGATCACCGGCTCGCCGCCGTGCCGCAAAAACACGCTGTCGGTTTTGGCGGCGAGCCGGTCGAAGATGGTCACGTCAGAGCGCCGCCAGTTTGACGGACACGCTGGCGTCGCCATTGGCGGCGGCGGCCCACGCGTGGCCGATGGCGGTATTGCCGCTGGCCGTGGTGGTGACGTTCTTGGCGGCGGCGTCAAAGTAGACCTTGGCGCCGATCGTGATTGCGCCAGCCGCCTTTGGCAGGTCAAAGACGCCGTCCGTCGCCGCCTCAAACTCCTCGCCGTTGGCTGCGTCCGTGTAGGCGACGCCCGGTACGAGGCCGGACAGGACAAGGTCGCCGGATTTGACGGCAGCCGTCGCCGTCACGGTCATCGAGTGACCGCGTTGCACCATGTTTTTCATGGGGTTGCTCCGATGTCGGGATAGGTGGTGAGGCGGGCCGTCAGGCGGCCCGGGTCAGATCAATTGCCGGGATTTTTGCCAAAGCCGCGGAAGTCGATGGCCTTGGCCGCGAAGTCGAGGCGGCCCTTGATCTCGATGCCATCGACGTCAAAGCCGATGCGCTCCTCGGTATAGAGGCCTTGCTCGCCCTCGAGATAGGCATACTCGATCGTGTCCCACCGGCCGGGGTCGGTAATGGCAAACCACGGCGAGGCGCCCGCCTTGTTGTACAGCCGATCCTCCACGATGATGTCGAAGCTGTTGGCATAGACGTTGACGTCGCCGGTATTGGCGGCCGTGATCGCCGACACCAGCTTGAGCGCCGCAAGCTTGTGCTTGCGCGAGACCGCCAGGAACTTGATCGGTAGATTGAGTGGCTTTCCGGCCGCATCGACCTGCTGGCCCATCAGCAGTTCAAGCTCGTTGACCGTGGTTTCGCTCGGATCGCCCGCCGTGCCGGTGTTGCCATGGTCGGTGTGGAACAGATCCTTGCCGTCTCCCATCTTGTGGGCCTTGAGCAGCACGCCCCAGACGATGTCGCTTTCCAGCTCGGCGGCGGCACGGGCGAACAACGACGGCAGGCGATCGAAGGCGCCCAGGTCATCGTTGATCAGGGTCTGGCGGGTGATGGCGATCTTTCGCCCATAGGTCGCCAGGGCGTACTTTTCCGCCCCCTCGCCAAGCGTTGCATGGGTGTACTCGCCGCCCTCCCGGATCTTCTTCAGCTCAGGGATGCCGTTAAGCGCGACAACCGCCCGCTCCTTGAAATCTGGAAGGTTTGACTGGCGCGAGAACGGCTTCCAGGTCTGCACGGCCGCGCCGTAAGCATCGCGCATGCGCTTGCTGGCGACGTTGGCGAGCAGGATCGGAAAATCCGAGGTCGACATGCCGCCGGAGCGCACCGACAGGCCACCGCCCAGACCGAGCAGTCGTCCGGCCAGCTCCATGGAGCTGGTGTCGCGCAGGCGCTCGCCCGTGGTCTCCTCGTGGTAAACCCGGCCCATCTCCAGCAGGCGCATGCCGCGCCACTGCCGCGCGGCGTCGTCAAGCTGGACGGCCTGCGGGTTGGCGCGGTGCAGGATGGCGTTCTGGACGGCGGCGCGCAGGGTGTCGCCGGCGTCGGTGATCACCTGGACGCGATTGTTGATCTGATTCGCGGCGGAGCGCTCGGCGACAGCGTCGAGGACAATGGCCCGCACGGCGTCGAGCGTGGCGGTCGAGCGGATCTGTTCGGCCGCCCAGCCCTGCGGCATGCCGTGGCGCTCGGCGAGGGTGATGATCTCTGCAGCGCGGGCGCTGGTATTCTCTGCGACCGGGGCCTGAGCAGATGGCGCCGGAGCGGGAGCCGCGGGCGGCGCGATCGGCGCGGCCCGGGTTTCTGGGGTCGGGGTGTCGTTGGTCTGGCCGTTTGCGGCCGCAGCAGCGCCTGGCATGCTGATCTCCTGAGTTGGGGCCGCAGCCCGCGTAACGGTAATGGGGTAGGTGACAGCTTCGCCAGCGCCGGAGCGCACTTGCGCGCCTGCATCAGCGGGGACGGTGACAAAACTGATTTCGGTGGGCGTCCATCGCTCAACGATGCGCTTTTCGACCTCGCCGCGCTTTTCGGCATCGATGACCCGCGCCTGGTCGATGATGTATCCCACCGACACGTTGCGGATGATGCCGTCAGACACGAGGCCAAACATTCGGTCGGCTCGCTCATCGATGCCAGCCGCCGGGAACCGGATTTCGGCGAGAGCCTCGTTGCCGGCAATCCATGCCCGCTCCACCACGGCGACCTGCGACCCTGTCGACCAGGTTGAGTGGCTGTCGAGCACCGGGCCGCCGGCATTCATGCGGGTCAGATCCACGGCCCTGGCGCTGACCTCCAGCACCTCGTCAAAGGGCACAGCTGTATCCCACCCCGTCCAGCGCATGCGCCGGACCGAAGCGCCTGTCGAAAATACGACTCTGACGGTGCGCGTGTCGGCGTTGACAGCCGACGCGCCAATGGGCAGATCGCGCGTCTGCATCGGCAGTGCGCCGGGAATATCAAGCGGCATCGGCTAAGTCCTCATTGTCGTTCTGGGTTTTGGCGTCGGTCTGAGCCGCGCCCTTGACGCCGCGCGCCGCACGGCGCGGATCGGCGTCGAGCACGACGCCCCTGGCGTCGATATCCTTGAGCCAGCTCTCGATCTCATCGAGCTGGTCATCTGGATCAAAGCCACAGCCGGCCACGAATTGCTGCCAGGTCATCCGACCGCTGCGCACGGCGAGGATGTCGGCTTGCAGATCCTTCAGAGGGTCGATTGGCTCGACCGCCGGCATGATCCACTCGACCGGATAGCCATCGGCCCGGCGCGGCAGCACGCCAGCATCCTGTGCAGCGTCGACAAACCAGCGCCAGATCTTATCCAGCAGCATCGGTACGAGCGTCAGCCACTGGATTTGCTCGATCAAACGTCGAAACTCGATCTTTCCGGCGCGCAGGCTGGAGTAGTTTGCCTGCCTCAGATCGCCGGTGAGCTGGTCGTAAGTGATGCCTGCGCCAGCGGCGAGGGTCATCCAGTTGTTAACCTGCACCGAGTCAAATGCCAGCGACGACGAGGGCGTCACCGCGCCGATGTCCTCGCCATCTTCCAGGTAGTTGATCATGCCTGGGGACAGCATCTCGAGCCGCCGCCGAACGTCGCCGCGCTTGCTGTCGACGCGCTCCTCAACCGTTTGCGCGAGCGTCGCATTACTGCCGGGCGTGCGCTTGACGAAAACCGACAGGCAAGCTTCCGTTTTTGCCTTTACGGCAATTGCGTCCTCAAGGTCAGCGATATCCCGCCCCTTGAGCAGCACCGGCGCCACCCACGGCACACCGCGCGCCTGACCAATCCTGTCCTTGCGATAGACATGCAGCACGTCATTGGCCGGCACCAACGATGACGCGCCGCGCAACATGCCCATCATCCGGTTGTCAGGATGAAATGGCATGAGCCAGTAGCCAGAGCGGCTGCCGTCAGCGTTAAACGCGATGCCCTGATCCGTCATCGGCCCGGCGCGAGACGTGTCGAGATGGTCCCCCTCGAGCAACTGGAGGCGCAACGGCACCTTGCCGCGTGCGAATTTCGTGTGCTGGCGTCGCACCAACACCTCGCCTGACTCCACGATCGTGCCAGCGGCCAGGGCGATCAGACCGTTGATATCAAGCTGATCCTCGGTGTCCGCCGCCTTGCTCCACTCGCGCCACACCTTGATGGCCCGCTTGTTGGCGGCCTTGCTGCCCGTCTTGACGGTCGGCGTGATGCCGGAGCCAACGGCGTGGCTGACAAAGGTGGTTTTGATTCGTGGACCCCACCAGGTGTTGCGCATGACGTCGCGGCTGCGATTGACCAGCCGGGGCAGGCTGCCCCGGATGGCGTCATTGGCGCTGCCGCCGGGCGCGCGCCAGCCCTGCGTGCGCCGGCCGAGCTTTGCCCCCTCGTAGGAGCGCAACTCGGCCAGCACCGATCGGGCATGAGCACGGCGCAGCCCTGCCGCAGGCGAGACCTGCGACACCAGCCAGTCGATAGGATGCATGGATCAATCCCGGTAGTGGACGGCAAATGTCGCCATCTGGCGCGGGGCGGCGGACGGATTGACCTCGTCATCCATCATCTCGAGCGTCTCGCGCATGTCCTTCAGCGAGCGGTAACGGACATGGCGGCCGTCCGCGAAGCGCACCTCCAGCACACCTTCGGCGATGGCCTTCTTGAGGTTGTCGATATCGGACTGCGTCCAGGTGGCCATGGCGTCCTCAGCGGTCAAACCAGTTGCTGCGCGGCGCGATCCAGCCGCCGTCACCCGGGTCATCCGGCGGCGGGGGCGGCGGCTCTGGCGATTGTGGTGGCGGCGCAGCTGCCCGCGCCTTGATGGGCTCCGGAGCAAACAGATCCGGCGTGAGTATGTCGTCAGGCGCCTGACGGGCGCGGGCGAGGGTGCGCCAGTCATCTTCCGACATGGCGGTGAGGCCGAGATGCTCCGCCAGCGCCATGTTGCCGATGCGGCAGTCAAGGTAGTGGTTTTCGCCGCGCTTGGCCCATTTTCGGCCAGTTACCTTGCCACGAACGACAGTGTCCTGAAGGTATTCAGAGGTGATTTGCTTGAAATACACCTCATCGAGCCAGAGGCCGAAGTGACAGAAGCCAGGTGGATAATCCACCAGGCCGTTGTCACCCATCATCCCCTTGCGCAGATTGTCGTAAAACTCGCGCTTTAGCGGCCATGTGCCGGTGCGCCAGAGCTGTGCGCCATTCTTTTGCAGGCGCCCGTCAAGATCGATATCAACCGGCTTGGCCTGCGACGAGATGGCCGGCGTCGCCCAGCCGTCCTGTCCCTTCATGGCGTAGGCGTTGATGCGGGCCGCGCACCAGGCGTAAACCTGATTGGCCCGGCCACCTGATGCGTCGCCGGCGTCGACGCCAAAGGCGTCAGCCGGCATGCGCTGGCCCCAGCACGTCTCATAGGTGCGCTCGTACACCTCGGCCAGAGACGCCCATGCGCCGCGGCGATGGTCCGTGGTATCGCCAGTCAAAAAGCCGACGTCGATGGTCCACGATGCGCGATCCGGCGCCCAGGCGACTACCTCGAAATAGATGCCGGAGTGCTGCACGTCGCAAAACACGGTGACCATCAGCGCTCTGGCTGGCACCTTGCTGCGCGGGTAGTCCTCGCGGCGCTCCATCAAACGCATGTGGTCCGGGGCGTCGCCGCGATAGCGATACGGCAGGCCGAGCACCAGGTTGCTGTAGTCTTTCTCGGCCTTCTCGGTCCCGGCGCGCTGCATCTTGCGCCAGTCCTCGCCCATCGCCTCCAGGCTCATCATCAGCGAGATGTAGGCGTCGAGGTGATAGCCGGGATGGCGGTCAGGCTCTGTCGCCGTCGGGATCCAGCGTCCGGCCCGCACCATGGCGACCCGCTCCGGCTCGCTGATCAGATGGCCGCAGCCTGCGCACACCAGCACCGATTTGTGCGGGTGATCCAGATCGACCAAAAATACCCCGCCTTTGCCAACGGCGGCATCGCCGCTGGCGAGGTCGCGCGTCGAAATCGTCGGCTTGTGCGTCCATGTCTGCTCGCATCCGCACTCTGGGCAGGCCAGGTGCCAGTAACGCTGATCCGACCTCCGGAATGAGCGGTCGATGCGGCAATGGTTGGGACCATCGCCCAGTTCGTCGCCGCTGTCTTCCTCGGGCGTCGAGATCTCGAGGATCTTGTAGTCGCGCGTCCGGCGGAAGGCCGTGAAGCGCCCGAAGAACAGTGTCTCCGGGTCGCCAAAACCGGGGATGTCCTGCCATTTGGACATCTCATCCTTGACGCCCTTTTTAACCGTCTTGGACGACAGGTCCATGGCGGCGTTGGCGTTGGCCAGCGCCATGTATCCGCCGACATATTTTTTTTCAAACGTCGTGCTGCCGACGCCAGAGCGTGACGTCTGCGGCTGGATCACCGGCCCGCGCCGGGGGCGTTGGCGGGCGAGATGATTGTGCCAGGCGTCGATCAGCGGACCCAGCTTTTGGCCGTTGAGATCGCGCAGGGCATCGAGGCCCGGCACGGCGTAGAGCATGTTGGCCGGCTCGCGGTCGGCGACATACAGGCACCAGCCCAGGGCGAGGATTGACGCGCCTGTCTGCTGGCTTTTGCGGATGGTCACCAGATTGCACGGGTGATCGTCTGACAGCCGGTCGGCGATTTCCGCCAGATACGGGGCGCCGCCCGGGCTCCACAACTCTCCGGCATTGGGTCCGTCGACCAGGACAAGGTTGCTTGCCAGCCACTGGCTGACAGGCACAGGCGGCTGCGGTCGGACGGCGCCGGCGATCGTCTCGGCGATCAGCGCCAGCGCATCCGCATATCCACTCATTCAGGTTCGTCCGGATCTGAGTTGTCGGGGTTCGCACCGCCGGACAGGCCGGCGAGCGCGTCGGCAACGTCAGCGCGCATCTTGGCGGCTATGGTCTTGAGCAGCACCCGCACGCCGTGGGCGCCGTCACGGGCGACTGCGGCGGCGATATCGTCGGCGGCGTTGGGCAACCGGTCGATCGTGCGCGTGATCGTGGTTGCGCACGTCACCGCCGCATCGGCGACGCGAGCGACCTCGACCAGATTGCCTTTCTGGCGCTCCAGATCGATGCGCTTGCGCTCGCCCTCGTAGACCGTCTTTTTCCGCAGGGCCTCATCGTATGAGTCTTCCCCCGGCGGCAGCAGTGAGATGGGCGCTGCCCGCTGCGGCCCCTGCGCCTTTGATGGGTCTGAGGTCCGTTCAAGCAGGCTGTCGTAGTGCGCCACGTTGATGGCGCTCACCCGGCCCAGATGATCACGCTCAACTTCAAGACCATGCTGCTGGCAGAGCCGCTTGACCTTGGCGGATACGGTGGGCTTGGACACCCCATCGCGGCGCGCGAGATCGGCTAGGGTCATCATCACCGTTCGTGGTGTGTTAGCCCCTGTTTGGTCGATCGTTAGCACCGTTAGCCCTGATTTTTGAGGTGGTTAACTGACGAAATCCCGGGCGCTTCCTGCCCGACCGGACCCCCTGGGGGCCAGGAGGGACCCGCGACCCTCATGTGAAACATCAGGCAGCGGAATGTTTCACAGGAGGGCGGATCACCCGCCGAACAGGCGGGCAAGCTCATGGGCGAGGCGGTCGGGGAGGCGGGCGCGCACCGTGTCGAAGAACGCATTGCGCGTTGCTCCGGCGACCATCTCCTCTGGGATGAACAGCCCCGACTTCTCCCGGGCAATCGGAAGGCGACCGCCGGCGGCGCGCTTGTAGGCGTGGCCGCCAAGCGACAGCGCTTTACGTCCCGGAAAGCGTCCGCCCTTGAGGAACACGCTGGGAAAAACCCGGCGACTGTTCCACGGGGCGGCCGATACGCCGCGCCGGGTCTCACGGGCGGAAAAGAATTTGAGCGAGACGTTGCCGCCCTTGACGGCGATCACGTAGGAGCCGCTACCGCCGCCCGTTGGGCCGCCGGAATAGGCCTTGTTGGCCTTGAGGGCGCGCACGATGACCTGCCGCTTGAGGCCAGTCTGGGCGGTCAGAGACCGCGTCATCTGGGTTTTGGCCCGCTCGCCCGTGTGGTTGACCGCCCGCCGCAGGGCATCGGGGGCCTTGCTGCGGGCGGCGGCGATCATGTTGCCCAGCCGCAGGTAGTCGGCGGCGTCGACCTTGATCTCGATCACCGCAACACCATGGTTTGGTCATACCTGCTGGCGACGGTCAGCATGCCGGCAACGCTCATGACAACGCCAGCGAGCAGGATGGCTGCCAGCATCAAATTGGCTCCGGTCACATCGTTGCCTCCCGGCCAACAAAAAACCCCGCCCGGATCGTTCCGGCGGGGTGATTTGGACGTATTCGTCTGTGGGGGAATATGCGTCAATGGGGTGAGCGTGTCAAGCGCGTTGTAAGCTGTTGTTATATATGTGAAATTTCTCCGCTGACTTTTGTGCGGGAAGGGCTGTTTTGGCCCGGGCGGCGATCACGAATCCACGGCGACGCAGGTGCGGAGGGCGGTAGCGGCGCATAAAACGCGAGGCGATCAGCCAGCTTGGCGGCCAGTGCGGACAGGGCGCAGTGCCAGACATGGTACTCGGCGCGCGCTGCAATCACGCTCTCCCACGACGGGCCGGAACGCACCGCGCGCTTGCGACCATGGGCATCGACACCGCCAGAGGGGCCAGGCCGCGAAGCTGGACGCCGCGCCTCCGCATAGCACTCCGGCCGCTCCGAGATCCGCGCATGCTGGATCACCAGCACCGACGTCACCGCCTTGCTGACCGGGCGCGCATCCGACCAATCCACGCGACCGGAGAGGGTGGAGACACGCACAAGGGCCGGGCCGTGGGCGGTATTGCGCACGTCCATGCCGGCGGCGGCGATCTCATCCCGCAGCCAGATCCGCACCGCTCCGTCGCGCTGCGTCTCGCAAAACATGTCGTCCAGCGCCAGCACAGCGTCATGCACGGTCACCGCGTCGTCGGCGATCTTGGCCCCCATGCTGGTCAGCCAGCGCCCGCTGGACTGCACCCGGACGCCCAGCGCCGCGACGCCGGCCATGTCGCTGGAGGACAGAGACGGCCCTGCCAGATCGCGATCAGCCTGCGCCGCCCAGCGATCAACCCGTTGCACGCCATAGGCCCAGTGGAGCAACGCCTCGATATCGATTGTGGTCTTGGCCATGCCATTTGCCCCTGTGCGATGGTTGCGAGGGTTATGCGATAGACGCCCAACAACCCTCGCGCTCAATTTTGTGTTTGATATCAGTAGTTTGTTTTGTATTTGCGAGGGTTGCGAGGGTTAAGGTCTATAGTGCGTATAAAAACGATTGATAATCACACCCCGTAGCCCCGGTTGCTTATGTATAGGCGCGCGCAACCCTCGCAACCCTCGCGCAACGCCAGCAACCATTTGAAAACACGCGCAAAAACCAGTGCGAGGGTGTTGGTTTGTCTATCGCGCGACCCTCGCAACCATCGCGCGCCAAATCCGGGCGTGAGCGTCCGTCACGGGTCCAGCGAGCCATAGGGGCTGCGGGGCCTGGGCACGTCTACAAGCTCGATGCCAAGCCATTTCCGGACGCGTTTATCCTCCCGCCTGAACCCCTTTTTCTTCAGGGCGAGGCTAAAAGTCTTTTCCGTCCAAGGTCTTATGGCGTTGGCCTCGCAGAACAGCTTGAACGCCTCGTACATATCGCGGGCCTGCACATCCGTGGTGATGCACTCGCGCACGCACGTGGTGACAAAGGCGCCCACCGGGTCAAGATCCTCCCGGTGCGCCTCTGTCAGCGAGGACACGGCGGGCGGCTCGTGCAAGCCCTCCCGCAGAAAGCGCAGCGCCCCCTCAATGGCCCAATTGAGGATGCCAGGGGCCTCCGCCATCATCTCGCCAACCACCTCTTTGAGCGGTCGCTGCTCATTCGCCGGCACCTTGACCGGCCAGAGCACAAATTTGAGCCGCCGCCAGATGCCGTGATCCAGACCGCCAACATCCGGCAAGTCGTTGCCGGACATGAAGGGGATAAACTCCGGCAAAAGGTCGAAAAACCCCTTGTGCAGGTTGCGGACCGGCATCGGCTCGCCACCAGTCATGGTTTTTACCAATCCCTCGCGCAGCGGCGAATTGCGCGGCAGCTCTGAGATGGCGACAAACCTCTTGCCGGCGAGGCGAGCAAAGTCGGGCGTAGCCTGGTCTCCGCGCCCCTCAAGCGCGCCAGCGATGGATTCCGGCTTTAGCCGGCCGCCATAGGTGCCCAAAACTTCCGAAATGATCTCCATAAACACTGATTTGCCGTTGGCCCCGTCTCCGTACAAAAAGATCAGCACCTGCGTCGTCGCCCCGCCGAGCAACGCCCGGCCAACGGCCGTCTGAATAAACCGCCGCACCTCCGCATCCGGCTGAAACCGCTCCAGCCACGCCAAAAACAGGTGCGCCACGGCCTTCGGGTCATAGGTGCAGGGCGATATCTTGGCGATCAGGTGCTCCGGGTTATGGGGCAGCAGCTCGACGCTGGCGTGCGCGATCATGCGCCGCGCATCCGGGTCCGGACACTCCAGATCCTCCTCAACCCACTTGCGGAATCGCAGCGTCCCGTTGCCCACGTTGAACAGCATGTGGTCGGCATCCAGATCCGCCGGCGCGCAGGAGCGGTGCGGCAGCGCCTGGGAGATCATGGACATGGTGCGGTTGCGGTTGCCGCTGGAGACGGCAAAGCTGTGCCGGTCGCCGCGGCGCTTGCCGTTGCGCTTTTCGGCGGCCTCGGCGCGGCCCAGCAGGGCCTTGGTCTCCGCCGTCTGCTCGGCGCTGTCATCTGCGCGGATCCTGGCGGCCTCAGCGACCATGCGGGCGTCTGCTGGCGACATGACGATATGGCCACACTCCAGCTTGATCCGGCGCGCCGTCTCCTGCGCCATGCGCTGCAGCGTCTCATCGCCGCCGTCTGGGTCCCAGTGGGTGCCGCGCCAGATATGGGCGCCGATCTCGCGCACGCTCAGCCACCTGTCGCCAAAATGGTTAAGCAGCCGCCGGCCGTTGTCGGTGTCGTTTTGGTCGAGGCGGGCGCAGGCCTGCACCACGGCCGGGTCTGGCTTGCCAAACGGCGAGGGTCCGCCATCCCCGTCACCGCCGTCATCGGGTGGCTGCGGAGGTCCGCCGCCGTCCATGTCGGTGGCGTCGTAAGGCTCGGCATTGTCGACCAGATCGACAATGCCTTTCATGGCGTCGTCGCTCATGCCGGGGCTCCGTCACCACGCTTGCGCTTGTTCCAGGCGCGGATAGCCCCGCGCTCGCCGCGATGGGACTCAGCCTCCGGGTCGCATCCATCACCATCCGCCTGAGGCCCGCGCGCGCCACAATCGTTGCAGATCATGGCGAAGCTGCCGTAGTCCAAACACTCGACAAACGTCGCCTCTGACCGGCAAAATGGGCACGGCTTTGGTTTTGCAATACGTGGCATTGTCAGCCCCCCACCGCCTCGGCGGCGTCAAACTTGCTGATCTCATTGCCCCAGCCGTCCCACCCGGGCCGGCTCTGGCGGGCGAAAATGTCGGCGCGGCGCAGGCCGGGCGCGACGGCCTCGATCAGCGCATAGGCCTCGTCCGGCTTGCGCGAGTGCTCCCGCGCCACGCCGTCGACCAGCGCTTCGTCTATGGTCTCGATGAGGTTGGAGACGCCGGGTCCGCGCGCGCCGGAATCCTTGAGCGTGCCGATCAAAAACGGCTCGCAGACGCTACGCAGCACATAGCCTGGCCCCCAGCGCAGCTTGCCGCTGGCGGTGCGCTTGGCCCATGCGCCGCCGGTCACTGGCTTGACGCCCCAGGCGCGCATCACGGCGGCCTGACGGTCGAACAGCGGCCAGGTGCACCACATCATCATCACGCCGCCCGGCGCGAGGAGATCGCCAGCGCGCAGCGCCTCGATATCGTCAAACGACATGGTGTCGTATTGAGCTTCGGGGGATTTGGCCTGCCCGGCGGTGGAGTACGTCTCCCACGGCCATGGTGGGTCAATCATCACCACGTCATAGGCAAATGGCTGCAGATCAATCACGCCGCCGACTCCATCAATAAGTTGTTGAAATCCTTGCCATCCGGCGCAAATGCGCGGCGAATATCGCGCCCCGGCCGCGCATAGCGGCGGGCGGCGCGCTGCAGCGTCGTCTCAGTTAGAAAGCGGTCGCTGTCGCCGTCGCCGAGCAGCAGCACGCGCTCAACGCTGTCCGGCACAGGGATGGCGCGGGCGTCCATGTCCGGCATGGGGCCGGGGATGCGTAGGGGGCTTCCGTCAGGCCGTCTGGCGGTTGGGTGCAGCGCGAGGCCGGCTGCATGCCCGCCCAGATTGCCGAGGTCGACAGATGACCAAAAGGCAGTGCCATCCAGATCGCGTCCAATGGCAGCCATTGCGGTCCACACGGACAGCACCGTCTCGATGCCCTCGCCAATCACCAGGGCAACCGGGGAGGCGCAGCGGATCAGCTCAATGCGCCCGCCAACCTTGACGCCGCGCACCTTTTTGGCCGGCAGGGCCTCGCCGGTGTCCGGGTCGAGGATCACCGCTTTGCCCTTGGGCTGCGCCAGATCAATCCAGGTGATGTGCAGGCCGGAAAACGCTCCATCCGGCCCGACGATCGGCGCCAGCATGGCCGGGCCGCGATGGATAACGCGCGCGCGGTCTTTGTCCGGACGCCCGGGCCGGGCCTCGCGCCCGTGGTAATAGGGCATGTCCTCAACAGCGCGCAGGCGGTTGCTCATCAACTGCCAGATGCCGCGTCGCGCCAGATAGCCCGCGATGGATGGCGTTGATGGCGGCCCGGCCCGCTGCCAGATGTCGTACAGCCGCCGCCGCTCAGTCTCGGCCCGCCGCGCCGCCGTCTGGGCGCGCTCCGCCTCCCGCGCCCTGCGCTCGGCTGCCCGCTGGCGCTCCAGTTCGGGGTCAACAGCCTCGGCCCCGCCGCCCAGCCGCTCAACGGCGGCGCGAAAATCGCAGCCGTCGCGCAGCTCGACAAAGCGGATGACGTCGCCGCCGGCCTGGCAGACGGCGCAAACAAAGGTGTTGGTGTCCAGCCGGATCTCAAAGCGCTGGCCCCGGTCGCTGCCGCCGCAAAACGGGCAGGGGCCAGTCAGCCCACGCCCCATGCGGCTGGCGCGCAGCGGCACGCCGGCAATGTCAGCAATGCGTTTATCGGACCGGATGCGATCGATTTCGGATTGGGCGATGCGGGCCATTACGCAGGCTCCGCAACCGAGGGACGCGCGTCATGCATGACGCCGTCGATCTGCCGACCCGAATGGCGTTTGCCGACGCGGACGCCATCCAGCCACTCACCATTTTGCTTGTGGTGATAGGCCACGCCGTCAGCGGCGCATTGGTCGCGGATCGAGCGGAACCAATCGAGACTTGACGGGCGCGCGGCGTGGCCGCCCTGATCTGTCTCGCCGCCGGTGATCACCCAATCGATCCCGATCAGGTTGGAGCCGAAGTTGATCGGCCCCAGCAGCGGTTCGCACGACAGAAAGATGAACAGTGGCGGCGTGCCAGCTTCTTCCAGTTCCTCTGCCGCGCAGCTGAGGTTGAAAACCCCATTGTCTGCGCGTGGCTGATCCTCGACGGTAGCGCCGATCGCCGCGTTCGGCGGCAGGCCACCGGCCTCATGTGCCAGCCAAGCGATGTTCTGCGGCCGCTTTGTGAGCAGCAGGTAAACCAGCTTCGGCGTCGCCCGCATCACCGCGAACGCATCGGCGCGCCATTGCGGATCGACCTTGCTGTCAAAGATGTCGGCGAGCGAGGCGCAGAACACGAATGGCCGTGTCCCTTCGGCCTCCGCCCAGCGCTGCCAGCGCAGCGGATCATTCCAAGTGTGCGCTCCGGTGCGGATGCGGTCGCCGACGCCGGCGCCGGGGCGGCCCCATTTGACGCGACCCATGCGTTTGTCCATCAGCGCTTCGGCATAGCAGCCGTCGCATGCGGGCGAGACCTTTGTGCAGCCGACCCAAGGGTTCCAGGTGTGGTCTGCCCACGAGATTAGAGTGTTTTCACCCATCACGCCGTCTCCCGCATCGCCCTACGGATCAATTCCGAAAAATCCCCGCCCCAGATGTCGTTGCCGCGCAGGGCGCGGGAGACAGTGGCGCGGCTCAGGTGCAGCGCGCGGGCAATCGCGTGCTGCGGCCAGCCAACCTCCTGGAGGCGGCGCGCGGCCCGGTGCAGGCGCGCCATGTTGCGGCGCACCACGATCACCGGCCTGCGGCGGCGGGTCCGGGACATCACCCCGTCACCGCCGGAAGTGCGCGACATTGGCCGCGGCGACGCCGTGCAGGCGCCCGCGCCAGTTGAACGGCAGCAGGTCGCGCGGATCCTCGGCGACGTCGGGATACTCCCGGTCGCAATGGGCGCGCAGATCGGCGAGGTGCGCCTCGCTGGAGTCTATCATCCGTTGCACGGCGGCGCTGACATACAGGCGCTCCTGCTCGGGCAACTCATCAATCATCACATCGGTCACAGGCATGGGGCGCGTCCTCAATCGTTGGCTACGGTGGAGAGTTTTCGGGTCACGCGGGTCAGCGCGTCCTGGTGCGGGGCCATCCGCGCCAGCACCCGCTTGGCCTCGGCCGGCGTCACCACGCCATCGGCCAGGGCTGCGGACATCTCGGCGGTGACGCCGGAGGAGGTGCCCGTCAGCTCCACCAGGTCGGAGACAAAGCAATCGCGCTCCGCCTCATCGTCGGCGATGGGCGTGAGCCGGTGACTGCTAAGCTGCGCCAGCGCCCGCGAAACAATGGGTTTTTGGGAGAGGTATTCGAGCTGGAAAATCACCTCGAGCGGCGGCAGCTCGCCATAGGCGTCGCCCTGCCAGCGGCTGATCGTGCCGGCAGATGCGCCCGTGATTTGCGCCACCCGCTGCGCCGGCGTTGAGCCCGGCGCGGTCATGGCGAGGAACTGGGCGCGCACCGCAGCTTTGATCAAAGAAAAGAGGCCATCAGGCAAAGCATCAGCGCTCACGAAAAATCCCCCTTTGGATTTTCGTTACGAAACTCGGGTTTTGCGGGCAGGGTCAGCGCATCAGATCAGCGCGGAACAACTACGGGGGAGCACGGGAATGACGGACAAGCCACACGCCAACGGACACCATCCAGATGGACGGGCGCCCAAGCCACAGCGCCGCCAGGGCGACGCCGTCGCCCCAAACGATGCCGGCGCGCACAAGGGCGTGGCCGACGCGGGTCCCCATCCGACGATGTTGGCCCTGCGCGATGCAGTGCAAAGGCTGGAGACGATCAGACGACGTCATGCGGCTACTCCGGCGGGGGAGCGCGCGGGGCGCGCAAAACCACGCGGCCAAGGCTGATCGGCGGGCCAGTTGTCGGAAAGCCACTGCACCGCCGCCTCAAGGCGCACGGTCGTGATATCCGACCCGGCCAGCATTTTGGCCACCTTGGTGCCGTCGCCGAAAATAAGAGTGGACGCCCGCCCGAGACTGATCTCGCGCGCCGCGCAATAGGCCTCGATCAGGCCAAGAAGGGTCTCTTTGAGAGTCATGCTCAGACGATGGGATTAAAATATCGCATCGTCAAGGGGTTTTTTGATCGCTAACCCTTCGCGCTGGATACGATTAATCTATCGCGCATGGATAAGTCGATGACAAATGAAGACATTTTGGCGCGCATTGAGACGCGGCTGCGCGATCTTGGTATGTCCGAGCGGGCCGCAGGCCTCAAGGCCGGGGGCTCAGCGGGGCTTATTCGCAACCTTAGACGTAAGCCGGACCAATTCCCGAGAGTTGATAGCGTGCGCGACATTGCCGCTGCGCTTGAAGTCAGCCCTGCCTGGCTGGCCTTCGGTGATGAAGCGCCCCCGGTTACACCATCGTCCTATAACGTCCCGGTGATGGGGGAGGTCGCCGCCGGCCAGTGGCTGGATGTGGGTGATGCGGTGGATACGCCGCGCTATGAGACATCCTCCGTCCCGTATGATTCGCGCTACGACCCGGATGACCAGTTTGATTTGATCGTCCGGGGCACGTCGATCAACCGCGTGGCGCGTGAGGGCGACTATCTGCGCTGTCTGCGATTCGACGCGCCTGCCGCCGGCCTTGCTGATGGGGCGCTATGCATTGTCGAGCGCCGCCGCGCACAAGGCGGGCAGGTGGAAACGACGGCCAAGCGGCTGCGCCGCAGGGATTGGCATATCGAGCTCTGGCCGGACTCTGACGATGACCGGTGGCAAACCCCCATAATTCTTGGGGCCAACACGCGGGATCCAGACGAAACGGTTGCCGTCATAGCGCGCGTGCTCTGGTCTTATCGTCAGCTATAAGCCGGGCCATCTAGGCAGGTCGTAGAGCCCCCGGACACCAGGGAGGAGCGTCATGGTAAGCCGCAATCTGATGGCTGTGGTCATCCTTTTTGGTTTTCTCGGCGTCCTGGCGCTCTCGATGGCCGGAAGTGACGCCGGGGCGGACGCTGCCGGCGCTCCACAGGCCGGAAGTGAAGCCTGCACATCGGCTAATGATGCAGCGATGTGCGAGGCCACAAGGCAACAGATTGCAGATTGGCACGCCAAGGCGATGAAGGGTGACTACCAAGCCCAGCGCAATGTTTCGTTTTGTATGTCAACGACTTGCGACAAAGCTGTGCGCTTTGATCCTGACGGCGGATGCGCATGGCGGCAGGTCATTACCCTATCCCGCCACGCAAGCATGGATAGCAGCGACGCCTCCAATCAGCGGCTGTATTGCGGGCATCGCTACGTCACAAGCTCCGCGCAGGCCAATGCAATTGCCAAGCAGATTATGGGGGAGATCAGCAGGGGCGAACGATAGCCCTGGGCCCCGCTCCCACATCGTGGCAGCTCGCTACGGTCGCGCACCGGCATCGGGGTTATGGGATATATTAATCGCATTTTTATTGACGCGATATAAAAACCGAACTACGGTCGCTCCAGATCACATCTGGAAGGCGACCGCACATGTATCTTCCGCTTCGCGCGCAGACTGCTGATAGCGCGCCAGCCTGCAAGGCTCACCACCAATCCCTGCTCGACCACCTTGGCGGCGACCGCCCCGTGGTCTACCGCACGCTCGGCCAGCGGCTGCGCTCAACCCGCCTTGCCCTCATTGTCGGGCAGATCGGGCCGGTTGAGGTCATCCAGTGCCTGGCTCAGGGTCGCGACGAGGCGCTGCGCCTCGTCCTCGCTCAGGTCAACCTGCATCAGGCGGCCGGCGTTGATGACAAGCCGTATGCTGCGCGGCTGTCGGATGGCGTAAGCGGCGGATTCGAGTGTGGTCATGTTGCCCCCCATGGCAATGGCCCCATCGACTTTACCGCGCCGCTCCCCCCGCGCAACGAAAACAGGGTCGCCACCCACGACGGCCACATCTGGCCGCAGCCGCGCCAGCGCATGACGGACGCCAGGGCGATCCGCAAGCGCATGGCCGGGGAGGTGAGGGCGGAGATCAACCGCGCCGGCGCCGACGCCACGATCAGCGCTGACGACTTCCGGCGGCGCGGCTGGACTGACTGCCAGATCAACCTGCACGCCGCCGCCGCCATCGACGCCGCCACCGCTGGCAAGCGGAGGGACGCGGCATGAGCGAGCCAACCCTCCAAAACGGCTGGGTGACTGACGACGCCGGAAACCGCGCCAGCATTTCATGGTGGGGCAGCGAGGAGGCCGCCCGCGCCTCGCTCGCGACCCTCAGCAATTGCCGCGATTGCACCAACTGCTCGGACTGCTCGGACTGCTCGGGCTGCTCGCGCTGCTCGGGCTGCTCGGGCTGCTCGCGCTGCTCGGACTGCTCGCGCTGCTCGGACTGCTCGCGCTGCTCGGGCTGCTCGGAC
>NZ_JBLLJM010000009.1:0-135630 GCF_053543495.1 Camelimonas sp. ID_303_24 | reverse complement strand
ACGAAACCGGCAGCAGGCCAACAGCCTCCCGCCTACGAGGACGGATTGAAGCGGTGATCGACGCGGCCCGTGCAATGGGACATATCCCGCAGAATGAAGCAAACCCTGCCCGCTGGCGCGGTCACCTCGACAAGCTGCTCCCCAAACGCCAGAAGCTGACGCGCGGACACCATGCTGCGATGGCTTATGCGGATGTTCCGGACTTCGTCAAACGTTTGCAGCAGCGCAACGCTGTCTCTGCCCGGGCGCTGGAATTTACCATCCTGACAGCGGCGCGTTCCGGCGAGGTGCTGGGTGCGCGCTGGAGTGAGTTCGACCTTGACGCCAACATCTGGACCCTGCCAGCCGCCCGCATGAAGGCAGGACGTGTGCACCGCGTGCCGCTTTCCGCCAGCGCCCGCGCCATCCTTGAGGAAATGGCGAAGATCAGGACTTCGGAATTTGTGTTTCCTGGCACGAAACCCGACAAACCACTGTCGATCATGGCGATGGAAATGGTACTGCGACGCATGGAGGTTCCAGTTACCGTACACGGCTTCCGTTCGTCCTTTCGCGACTGGGCCGGAAACGAGACGGGATTTCCGCGTGAGTTAGCCGAAGCAGCGCTGGCGCACGTTATCGGCGACAAGGCGGAACAGGCGTACCGGCGGAGCGATGCGCTTGAGCGGCGGCGTGAGATGATGGCCACATGGACAGCATATTGTGCCGTTGCCTGTCAAAAAGCTCATACTTAGCATTGTTCCCATCATCTAACTTACGCTCATCCCATTTCGAGGTTATTCGTCAGTCATCATTTTGGTTTGTTGCACCTGATCCGCGACCAGAAAGGGGGGCGACTGAGATTGAGGAGTTGCGACGCGATGTCATCGCGCTATAAGCTATGAGATTTACGTAATTTTGTCGCTAAATCTCATTAATTATCTCATGGGTGTTTCATAATTCTCCTGTTTTGCGATCTGCGTGCGCAAAATTCGCTAGATGTCTTCAATGAACACACTGCACTCTTTCGTGGTCGACATAAGGTTGTCGATGCCTGCCGTGATATCCCATCTCTGGTGTACCTGCGTTGAGCCGTCAACGGTCCGGAAAACTGCGACGCGATCGTGGAAATGTTTTTCGCGTCCCGAGCGATAAATAAACTCTGGCTTCACCGTTATCCTTGCCGACCGCAGCTCAGCCAATAGCGCATCCGATTGCTCCTGCGGGGAGTCAGGCAAGCCGTGATCGGTGTTCCACACAACAGTCAGCCTTTCAATATCGACGCCAGCGGCGTTGGCTGCTGCAAGGAAGTCTGCAAGGCGTCGACGGTTCTGCGGACGAACGCCGCACCAGGGATCCTCAATTTCCAGCGCAATGCGACGCCCGGCCACGCCCTGGAAAAGCGGTACCAGATTACGGAGTGTGCCCGGCCGGAAGCGCTTGACGCGCAAGCGGGCGGCCAGTGCTGTCAGAGGTGGCGACATGTGCTTGAGGTTGGTCCGCACCGAAGCCAGCCAGCTTTCGCTCGCAGGGCAAGACAGCTTGTGGCTGGTCCCGGTCAGGAATCCATCGAAAACCGGTGCCGGTTCGCCTGCTGCGTAAAACGCATCGACCACACCACCGCCATGCTGCCAGATCGTCAGGCGCGGCGCCATGTTGAGGGTCTCATTGTCCAGGCCGCCGAACCTCAGTTGACCCAAAACCTCGTAAGGTTTTAACACATCTGCAATTTCCCGATCGAGACCCGTGGGCGCCTCCGCGAGGGCAGCTTCAGGTGAAACTAGGATCGTGACGAGCCGGTGCGAGTCTTCATCAAGCCAGTTTCGCAGCGCCCGCACACTGGCCATCCCTTCTGCCCGATCCTCCGCTCCCCAGAGCCGGGGCGATACAATTGCAACCAGTTCCGCCCCCTCCAGCCGGACGCGCAGTGTCGCCGCCGAAGTCTGCGCCACAGGTATTGCCGCCTCTGGCGCATGAGCCGGACGCGGCGTCGATTCCTCAACGAGCTCGCGCAGCCAGTCCAGAACCGGATGGCGGTCAAACTGGTCCCAATAAACCTGGTTGGAGTACTCATTGAGACAGCGTGAACAACTGCTTTCACAGGCAGAGCCCCTCGGGCAGTCAAGAATTGAGATAGCGCGGTTTATCAGTACCCTAGCAGAGAACCGGGAGTCATCAAGTATCCGTCGACAATATCCGGCGCCTCCTGGAACGGAATCAGAGAGAATGACATGAGGAGATGCACCAAATAACTCAACGGTGGTCCGCAGATCCCTTGCATCTGTTTCAAGCAGATCTGCGGCCGCCAGTCTCATGGCTTCGCCAAGCGTTCTCAAAAAGCCACTCTGGGCTGCCTGCCGATCTTTTTGCGTTGGCATTTCGCCGAATTCAGGGACCGGCTGATCCATTCTGACGCCACGCAAATCTGTCTCGAAGATATGGGCGAGATCCACGGGCCATTTCAGGGTTTCGATGTGACAACGATCGCCTGTGCGGGGATTATCATGCCGCGCTGAAATAGCGGCCCCGTTGCGGGCTTCCGGTAGCGCAGGCTGTGCGTGTTCGCATGCAGAGCACCGAAGATACCCAGCCCCGTGTGGTCCGCGGTTCAGTATCAGCATGCGGCCCGGGTGGCCTCCTGCGGGAGCAATCGCCGGCGCGAAAAAATGTGTGACGTGAGCTAGATCAGACGGCTCGAACTCCTCACGCCGCGCCCTGGTCAACAGTCGCGCCTCATCGACAGGGCGGACGCGGAGGCGCGATGCGCCCGGATCCCTGCCTTGTCGCTCGACATAAGATGACAGAAAGCCATGCGGTTCGACAAATGCACGCGGGTGCTCAGTCGCCGGCGCCGCGCATTGAGGGCAGGCGCCCTCAAAATCTTCACGCTTATGATGAAGCTCTGCATGCTTGCAGCTTTGACATATGCGATGGAGCCCGCCTTCCATCCATGCATCTCCACCACCAATGGTCGCCTTCCTAGAAATGCCTGCGGATGTCCAGATGCGGCCGCCCGCGACCACTTCAGCCCCTGGCGCGTATTCTGCGATGGCCATGGATGCGTCACGGTTGAGCTGAAGGGCCCTGTCGTCTGAGGCAGCTTCACGACCGCGCTCGGTCATGATCTCAAGGTGAATCGAGTGGACCGGGAAGCTGTACGTGGGAATGACAGCCGCGCGCGACAGCGTTTCAACCAGGAAACGGTCGAGGAAACGCTTCATGTCGCCTAAGCGGGCCCTCATGCGGTTGGCCGTGCGCAAACTTGCGCTTTCTGCTAGATCGGGGTCTTGAAGTGTTGCTCGGGCAGAGTCGGCCTCGGCTTTCAGCTCACGCCAGCGCGCGCATGTGGCTTTGATCCAGCGTGATATTTCATTACGTCCATGTTCGGTGAGATCATGTCCCATGAGCGGCACATGATAAAGCCGCCTTGGCAAGCTCGTGACCATCCTTTCTGCAACGTTCCGCGCCTTTTGCCCTGGCTCTGAGGCCAGCCAATGATCAAGGTCCGCCAATAGGGTGCTCTCAAGCTCCAGGTCCAGACGATCACCCAATATATCGCGCAGGCGCGGCGCGCCGGTCCGTTCGCCCCCCCTGAGCCGATCATCCAGCCAGCCTGCGAGCAGGCAGGACACCTGGTGGCGTCGGAAGAAGCTGGGATTGTCCAGCGTCAGATAGGGGGCGGCGGGTAGCGCTTCGAGATAGCCGCGCAGATCGCTGAACTGCGCCTGGTCATATCGACCGGATCGCGCCATCATCAAGGCAACGGGGGCTGCCTGCGCGCGGCGCCCGGCACGTCCGGCGCGCTGCTGGTAGTTGGCGATTCCAGGCGGTACGTTGCGACAGAACACGGCTTCCAGTTCGCCCAGGTCGACGCCCATTTCCATGGTAGTCGTGCAGCTTAGAAGATTGACGTCTCCCCGACGGAAACGGTCCTCGATCTCGGAGCGTTCTGCCGTCGAGATGGCGGCGGTATGTTCGCGCGCGATCCCGCTGAATGGTGTTCCTGCATAGCGGGCGAGGTAATGATTTTCTTGGCTCATCGCCGCGTGCTCCCCGGCCGACACCGCGATGGTGCGACCGGTGCAGCGCCACGCTGTGCAGACGCCGCCAAGATCAAGCTGGCTGGTTGCGCCGCAGCTATCGCACCGGCGCATGGCGACTTCCGTTGTGTAGGTGAAGCGCAACGCCGCCAGGTTCAGCACATGGCCATATGTGGATCGTTTGAGCAGGTTGTATCGCGGTCGCGTCGCTTCTTCCCAGAACATTGAAAGGTAGGGTCGTGCAACCGCCTCCGGTATCCCAAGCTGATTGACAAGCACCCAGAGAGGCCGGTTCAGGCGCCCTGGCTCAGCGCGCGCGCTGTCAATCTGACTTCCCTGATTTGCGCCAGACGCGCGATCAGTCCTTCACCGAACCGCTCTTGGGCTTCAATGACAAATGCGTCAAGCTTCGCCGCCCGCATGCCGTCATTCCAGACTTCGATCAGATCTGCCTCATTATCTGGCTCCAATAGCCGCATGTCCCGTACTTTTTCGAGGACTTTTCCCGCTTCGATCCAATCATCGGAGGAGAGGGGCAACTCATGTACTGGCGCTGCCAGCGCAGGGTGCAACTGCCTTTCGGATGTGATGACGGCGCCATCACCGCTCGGAAATTGCTCTCCGAACAGGTCTTCGGCAAAGCGGGCCAGCTCGTCCCGCCGCGCGGGATCAAGGCTGGCGGAGGTGCCGACGCAGCGGATTTGGCCCTGAGGTATTTCAAGGTGGGCCTTCAACTTTCGAAGAAGGAAAGCCACTTCAATGGCTTGCGCGCCAGTGTAAGTATGAATTTCGTCGAGGACCAGCCAGTTCAGATCAGCGCCAGCCAGCAAGGCGCGGTTGCGCGGCAAGAGCAGGATGTGCTCCAGCATCGCATAATTGGTGATAAGAATATGCGGTGGATTGTCCAGCATTTCGCTGCGGGACAGGAGCCAGTTCAGTGGCGCATGGCGTGCATCGGGGAAATCAGCCTGAAAGGTCGGCGTCGCAATCAGGCGGTCTTCCTCATTTGGCCGTGTCGCGTCGGAACGAACCTGCCCGGTGAAGCGTCCGAGTGTAATGCCGGGATCGCCCAGATCCCGGAAGAGGAGCCGGGCGATACGGTGCATCTGGTCATTGGCAAGAGCGTTGAGTGGATAGACCAGAATCGCGCGGATCCCAGGACGATCAAGATCACCGCGCCGCAACAGATCGTCAATCAGGGGGAAAAGAAAGGACTCCGTCTTTCCTGAGCCGGTCCCCGTCGCGACCAAATAATTCTCATCCCGGCCAATGGCGGCGGATTGGTGCAGGTGCAGCGGTCTGCGCCACAGGGAGAGCCCCTCCTGACCGTTTTCTAGCGCTGCCCAGCCTGGATGCAACGCGCCGCTAGCGACCAGGCCTTCGAGGCTCTCGCCCTTTTCAAAATCTGGCAAGCTCTCGACATAAGGGCCGCGGACGAGCTCTGCTTGCTCGCATTCCTTAACCACAGTACGCGCGAGGCGGGGTGTCCGTGCTGGGGAAACCGCAGCTGCCGTTGCAATGTAGCGGGCAAGGGTTTTGGCGAGCTTACGCTGGAATTCGATCGGGTCGAGGTCGGTCATGGACGTTCCTTGGCGATTTGCCAGAGAAGGAGATGAAATGCGAAGAGTTCTGGAGCGAGCCGAAGCAGTAGGGCTGTGCTACTGAGCGCCTGGGCGGGAGATACGCCCGTCCGCCTGGAAAGCGCCTCCAAATAGTCACAAACCTTTCGAAAACGACTGGCCTGGGCAAAGCCTGAGAGAAGTGCCGTAGCCCACAGATCGATCTGGTTTGGCTCGCCGCCTTCCTTGTCGCAATGCGGAACTGGGGGGCGCAGCTGTTCGGGCAACGAGACCCACGCGGCGTACATCAGGCGCTGCAGCGCCGCCTGCCGTCCGCTGGTTGGTCCATCTTCGTCTACGTCATCCAGAAACAGGCCGGCCGCATCAAGCCGTTCGGAAAGCCGCAGATGTGCGGCGCGCCAATGGTCCGGCCCGAGCAGGGGCGCGCCACGCCAGAACCAGCCCGCCGAGTGGTCTGCATCAACGTGGTTCAGGTTTCTGAAAAACCTTGCAGGATCAAAGCCCTCCAACCGCATGTCAGAGCTGGTTGCAGCATGGATGTTACGAAAGGCTAGATACACTGTAGGATGAAGCTGGGACATTTCGCGTATGCGTGTCGTCTTCAGCGACGCAAGAGCGGCCAGCTCCGTGACGCCCGTATCCATGGCTGCCGCCAACGAGGCAAAGGCTTCAGGAGGGGCGGCGTAAAGATCAGGAAGGAGCTGCAAGGGGTGCAGGACAGGCAACCAACCTGGCGGCGCATGATCGGGAGGTGGAACGCTTGCCGTGCGCATGAGCACAGCATCGCCGTGAGGCGTCTGGCCGAGCCGCTGACCTAGCTCTTTCCAGCGGGCGACAATGGTCTTTTCGAGATGAGTCCAGCACTCTTCCGCATAACAATCAGAAAGCCACCGGCACAATACATCGAACCGTCGGGAAAGCTCCAGATCGCCAACTGGCCGCTCCATGGCCGGGTTGGTGAGGGCGACTGCAAAACTCTCGCCACGCGCCTTGCGAAGAGGGCTCCAGTCATGAGCCCCTTCGGCCCTGATGAGCAGACGGGCCAACTTTATCCCGCCCTCCAGCCAGTCACAACTGATTGCGAGCTCAACCGCGTATGCATGTCTGTCGCACACCCTTGCGTTCAGCCATGCCGGGCGACGGGTTGAAACTGGCCTGAATCTAAGCGCAGCCTCGGCAAAAACAATGCCTCCGCCTTCATCCTCAATTTCTACGGCTATGGCGTCCACGGCCTTGTCAAATTGTAGCCGGAGTCGCACCGCATTGCGGGCCGGCAGAAACGTGATGCTTTGAGGCGCTAATGCCTCAACCAGTTCAAACAGAAGCAATTCCGATCCATTGCCGCGCCGCACCAGCACACGCCCACCGGATGTCATCGCAAGCATGTCACGGATGGCAAATGTTCTGGTTAAACCATTGATAAACGGATTTTCTTTCTTGCGGCTTCCGATAATCAACTGTGCATCTTCGTCTGGACATGTTATGCGGATGGTATCGAGGCGATCGTCTTGTCCAACGGATATTCGGGAGCCATGAGGCAGTATAGAAATACTCCCATCTGCGCGCTGTCTCGTTACGCTCACGTCAGGCCACGGCAGGTCAAAGGGGACATGGGCACCTTCAATATCGAAAACGGCGCGTGCGGTGATGTAGCCCCCCAAACGATCAAGGCAAATGCCACCGTTGTCGTCATAATCAACATGAAGGCATTCATCGGGGATCAGGTTCTCAATCGGCTTTGCGCTCTCAAATACGATCCCGTCAGAGTGTGTAAACTCGGGCCACACCCAGACGGTGATCCCAATGCCAGCGCTGTTTAATGCACGACCGTCCGTGGCAGGCGACATCAGCTCCACCCGAATCCTACAAGGGTCACTGGTGCCGCAGCCAGCGAACTCTGCGAGTAGCTCGCTCATGCCAATGTCGCCAATTCCCCATTCAGAAATCGGGACGTCCACAAATGCCACCTTCTGCCCAAGCGCTACACGTAATGTTCGAATTTCTGCGCGGTCCAGTCCCGTGCCTACCTGGAGTATCGCGGATGGCCCCAGAAGCGGTCCGCGCGGGCCGTTTGCAATCGGATTGCCTGAAAATGAAAGGCTCCGTCGAGCCCGGGCGCTGAGGGCGACGCTGGCTCCATCTAACTCAAGCGCCAGTGGTCGGTGCCCCAGATTCGCGAAGCTAACAAAACTGTTCGGCTCCGCCTCAATGGCAGGGGCGCCCCCGATTGAAAAAGCCGCCCTTGCGAGAATGACCACGTCCGTCGAATCCAGTGCGATGGCACCGGCCGCAGGTCTAATTTCCCGAAGGTAGTGTCCCGTCGCCCTGTCGAATGCCACACAAGCATTCTGGGGGATAAAATTCAATTGGCCGATCTGACCAGAGATTTCCCAGCGGATAACCTTGGGCCACGGCTGGAACAGCGTCCAGCTCTCGCCGCCACGCAATCTTAAGGGCTTCAGGCAATTATCCAGCCAAATCCGGATATGCCCTTCCGCTCGTGGGAGCATCAGCTTCAGTTCACTGTCGCTCCAATAGAGGCGTGGCCGTGGGACAACAGCCTCCTTGATGATCTTGTCATTTGATTTTCGCGATGCAGCGGTGCGCTGGTCAAGTACATCTTTGAAGTAACTTTCGAAATCGTTCGCAGGAACAAATGCGGCTGGGTTCTGCATAATCCGCGCGAACAGTGTAGCGTGCCAGGCCGTATCGTCCCACTGGATGGCCCTGCGAAGCACGTTGATCGCCGTCGGAAGGAATTCAAGGGCATCGACCTCCCAGCTGTTGAGAAGCGATGTCGCCTCGGTCGGCGGAGGGCCATACGCCGCGCATTGCTTCAGGAAAGCATCTATCAGGCGCGGTAGCTGCGCCCGGCTTACCCCTGCGTGCAACAAATAGACGTCGACATTTCGGTCAAGGCCTCGGGTAGGCAGCCCAAGACGATCGCAAACTCTACTGAACGAATCGTGGAGGATTTGCCGATGTGACTGCGCTTCCAGAGAGACGCCTAGGGTATTAGAGATAAGTTTGTAGACGGCATTTCCGTCCTCGCCATAATCAGCGTTTAAGGAGTTGGCCACAAGCCAAGTTGCGAGATTGGGAAATCGTCGGAAAAAATTGTAAATATTGTCTGCGCGACCATTCAATATTGCCCTAGTCGCGACGATGGCTTTGTTTCTTCCATTGGCATCTAGTTCTAGTATGCCGACAAAGGGGGGGGCCCCTACCGCGCGCAATGACCGCTTAATGATAAAGTCTGCCGTACTGCAAGCCAAGGCCAAATTTTGTTGAAGGTGCACGCTCACAGTTTGCTTACTCCTCCCAGTGTCTTGGTTTTTTGCTTTAGCCGGCGTAGCACCTTAATGGCATATGTACAACAGAGTCGGTCCTATGCGGGACAGTCTGGAGCTTCGTGTGCGAGCCGCCTCAAAGAAATCAGACCGCCATGGTCATTGTGAAGCCCTCACCAGAGATAGCGGCGAACTGCGCCTTGGCAATCACCCACTCACGGGCTGGCATTTTCCAGTTCTTGCCGCTGAGCAAGACGAGAAACAGCAGCTTGAGCACGGTCTCATCTGTCGGGAAATAGTTCCTTTCCTGGGCGGCCCTGTGTAGCTTTGAATTTAGCACCTCGATGGCGTTGGTCGTGCATACCGTCCATGGCTTCCGGTTATCCTTCCGGGATTGGGCGGGTAACGAGACAGAGTTTCCTCGCGAGCTGGCAGAAACAGCTCTGGCTCACGTTATTGGTGACAGGGCGGAGCAGGCGTACCGTCGAAGCGACGCGCTGGAGCGATGCCGGGAAATGATGGAATCCTGGACCAGATATCGCGCCCTTCGCAGTGAAAGAACCCATATCTAGTGCTTTCTCACATTGGCGCTCTTGCCAACATGCCGACTCAGGATTATCGATAGAGTTCTATATCAATCGCTGCGCATGACGTGCGGCCCGACCACGGGATCAAGGCTTATACGCCGGATCACGTTAAGGGAGCGCGGCTATGCCCTTAGACGCAGCGACAGAATCGACTGCTTCCCAACCTTCGATTGACAGCGTCCCGTTCGCGGCATCCCTGCCTGCGGGCATACCCATGCGTGCGGCCTATCCTCTGAAAGAGGCCCGCGTTCTCCTCGGAGACCCGTCCAGCGCCACAATCTACCGCTGGGAGGCCCAAGGCATCATCAGACTCGTCCGCATTGGCGGCCGCACGCTCGTCCCCTATGCGGAAATCCTCCGCCTGGCTGGTGGGGATGCGCTGTGATGAACGAGGTGAATTGGCAGCCAGGCCGGGAGCTCCGATCGCTCAATCTCACTGTGTACAGCGATCAGACACTGTACGTCTATATTTCTTCGGAAGCTGTGTTTCACAGGCTTTTCCGCACGTATTCGCATCTGGAGGGCATCGACAGTCTCCTGTACCGCATGGCCATGCACGAGATCGACCCCGCGAGTGTCCGGCTTAAAGACGCTTCGGATTGGCGCGATGGATCGCCCAGCGAAATGCCGCGGGAACTTCGTCACGAACTGGCGGATGATCTCCATGTGATCATGAAGGCATCCGGTCTGGAGCCGTTCACGGCCCATCAAGTGATGGCCACTGCGATGGTGCGCGCCTTTGAATGGAGGCGCTGCAATGAATTCTGACAGACATGCGGCGCAGCCGGGAGAAACTGACGCCGGGGTGATCCCAAGGGGGGGCTACCCGCCCCACCACCTCCCGATAATGGCGATTGCACCGACATTCACCCGCCTTGTGATGTCGCCGGCAAGAATGCCGACCATGGTCAGGCGACTATCGGCAGCAAAGGGGACCTCCCGCATTTTCAGAGCCAGCACCAGTCGCTCCCTGCCATTGCAGAACTCCGAGAACATCGTCAGTGGGTAGCCTGGCGCTTCAAAGAAGTCCCAACAGCGGGTGGTGCCACCAAGTTCACGAAGCCCCCGGTCAATCCGATGACTGGGCGCGGCGCATCTCACAGCGATCCGGCCACATGGGGCACATTCGAGCAGGCGTTTGATCGCGCGGTCCAGCTAAAACTTTCCGGCGTCGGCTTCGTTCTTGCCGCAGACGATGAATATACCGGCATTGATCTCGACAAGTGCCGCGATCCGGAAACCGGCGCTCTGGACCCATGGGTACAGGAAATAATCAACCTCAACGAAACCTATACTGAGGTAAGCCCTTCAGGCACTGGGATTCGCATGATCGCGCGCGGCAAAATCGAAGGTCCGATCAAGTGCGATCCGGCCCGTGTCGAGGTTTACGTCAAACAGCGCTATCTCACCATAACTGCCAATCACTTGATGGCCGCTTCGAGGCGCGGCAGCAGAATGACGTCAGAGAACGACCGCCGTTCAGGGGTTGCGCTGTCAGGGGCGATCTCTGAGCCATGCCGGTACGCCCACCCCAGATCCTGAAGAATGTGGATGGCCGCCTGTTCGACGGTGTCTTCGGTGAATGTGGACACGTCGGGCAGCCTCCCAGCAATACACGGCGCATCTGGCGTGCGCCTTTTGACCAGTCTTATCGACCCGATGCCGAATGAATCAGTAATTGGTCGAGGATAGCCTGAACCTCTGTCGGCGAAGCGGGAGCAAAGCACACAAGATCTGCTTCAGCCAGCTGGGGCATGGCCTTCAGGCCGCTATGGCGACCATAATTGAGTTCGCCATTCTGGTTTTTCTTCTTCCAGAGCAGCGCTGCTGGCGAACGCTTGTGCGCTATTGCTCCGCCAACCAGTGGCCCTGCGGCCTTTTCCGTAATCCAGATGTTCGGCGGCGATTTAGTGTCTTTCTGGAACATGATTTCCAGCGACTTCCCCCCTGGCGCTGTGATGATGTAGCGTGCGGCCTTGTCCGTCTGGTGGCCGATGGGATGCTCTGTGGCGTGAGTATCCAGCAGCGCGGTGATAGCGCGTTTGAAGGAGGTGCGATCAATCGTCATGCGATGCTTTCCAGATTGGTATCCCGCACGCTAACTTCACCGGACATCAGCCGGGGCAGCAGATAGTCGCGCGTTTCTGCGAGGGTGCGGTTTTCGGCAGAATTCATTGAAATTTTAGCAAACGAAACGTCAATATGGTCACCAAAAGCTGCAAAAACGTCGATCGACGGCAGCGCAAAAGGCAATGCCTTGAGGCTGTCGGCTTGGGCACGCTGCCTTCCGGATGTGCCGATCATACTTTGTATTGCATGCATGCGGTATTCAGGATCGCGACAAAAGATATAAGCAAGCGGCTTTGGTACGCCTGACTTGGCGCGGTGAACAATGAATTCGGTCGATCCCCAGCCTATTGTCGCGTTATCGGGCAAGAAATCGATGAAAGCTGCCTTCCCATTTTCCAAGCATGGAGTAATCCGTGCCAGAATGGCATCTCCGTTTCGAAATTTCATGCCAGAACCATACGCACGTAAGGTGGGCTGCTCAGCACAACTTCCGCTCGTAGGCAGTGAGGACATGTCCGAGTAAGGCGCTACGGCCCCCTTGCTTAAGTACTCCGTCGGATTGAATTCGATGATGTCGCCTACTGCGCCCAGTCGCCACCCCACCGGCAGCCCATCATCCCCCAGCTGATCCGGAAACAACGCGGCCAGTTCAGCGGCGCGGGGCGGGTCGGGGGTGAGGCCACCCATGATTGGAACAGGCTCGCTAACGCCAGCCAACTTTCGACGGACAGGGCCGAAATCGACGAACCAATCGCGGAAAATAGCCTGCGCCATCGCCTCCAGCGTCTCGTTCATTCGCCGGTTGAGCTCGATCTTGTCTTCAAGTGACGACAGCACCCCAACTATCTGACGCTGTACGGCAAGGGGAGGTAGCCTGAACGCATAAGACAGTATGCGGCTCGGGGAGGTGTGTTTGACAGTGGACCCCGTCGCACTCCCCAATATTTCGTCTCTATATGCGCTAGTGCGCATCAACCACGCGATGAACGACAGGCATGTATTTTCACTTTTCTGGATTACTTTGCCAATGCGTTGGTTGTGTAGGAACCGCTTTTGGGAGATGGGGACGGTCGCAGAGTAGCCAAGAGTATCGGCATTTTTGCTTAGGTCCGTCATCGTAACGATGACATCTCCGGTGCTTAACACGTAATCATTCGGTATTATGCCGTTGTAATATTTTGCCTTGTTAAGCTGGAACCCGCCGCCAATGGCGAAGTTTCCCGGGGTGACAAGGATACTGTCTGTCGGTTCGTCGCAAAAATGTTCACCCCTAAAGGCAAAGCCATGTTTAATGTCGATAAGGTCAGCTAACCGAGTTTCGCGCCAATCATCCATGGCCAGCAATCCCGCTGATATTCGATAAAATCAATTGAGCTAACTGTTCACTATCAACGAACTGCTTCGATAACTTGACCTTAAGTTCACCAATCCGTTCCTCAAACGGCACGCCGTCATCCTCCACATCTGCCGCGCCGACATAACGCCCCGGCGTCAGCACGTGCCCATGGCTACGCACCTCATCCAGCGTAGCTGCCCGGCAGAACCCCGGCACATCGGCGTAAGGCTCCAGCCCAGCGGTAGCGACAGCCTCTGGCCTGCCACGCCAACGGTGATAGGCGCCCGCGATCAGGGCGACGTCAGCTTCGGAGAACTCCCGGCGGGTGCGGTCCACCATATGCCCCAGCTTGCGGGCATCGATGAACAGGATTTCACCGCGACGGTCGCGATGACCATTGGCGCTTTTGTCGCGCGCCAGAAACCAAAGACAAGCCGGAATCTGGGTGGAGTAGAACAACTGCCCAGGCAGCGCCACCATGCAGTCGACATGGTCGGCCTCAATCAACGCCTTGCGGATGTCGCCTTCGCCGGATTGCTGCGACGACATTGAGCCATTGGCCAGCACAACGCCCGCCGTGCCACGTGGGGCGAGGTGATGCAGGATGTGTTGCAGCCAGGCGAAATTGGCGTTGCCCTGCGGTGGCGTACCGTGCTTCCACCTTGCATCGCCGTCCAGCTTCGACTGCCACCAGTCTGAGATGTTGAACGGCGGATTGGCCATGATGAAATCGAACTTCATCTGGGCGAATTCGTCGCGAATGAAGCTGCCTTCATTGTTCCAGCGGATATCGGCGTCGATGCCGCGCACCGCCAGATTCATCCGGCACAGCCGCCACGTGGTGTGGTTCCGCTCCTGTCCGTAGATGGCGATGTCGTCACGCCGCCCCTGATGTTCTTCGATAAATTTTTCCGACTGCACGAACATGCCGCCAGAGCCGCAACACGGGTCATAGACCCGACCTTTTGCCGGCTCCAGCATCTCGACAATCGTCTGCACCACTGAACGGGGCGTGTAGAACTCACCGCCACGCCGCCCTTCAGCGCCGGCAAACTGCGAGATGAAATATTCATACGCCCGCCCCAGCCTGTCTCGCGCCTCGCCATGATCGCCGCGCATGTCGATGTTGGAGAACAGATCAATGAGCTCGCCGAGCATGGTCTTGTCGAGCTGCGGGCGCGAATAGCCCTTTGGCAGCACGTCCTTCAGCACCTTGATGTTGGCCTGCTCAATGGCTTCCATGGCGTTGTCGATCAGCCCGCCAATGTCGCCCTTCTTGGTCTGTCCGGTGATGACATCGACAAAAATGATCTCGGGCAACCTGGCGTTCGCCTGCAAATGCGCCCAGCGTGCCTCAGGCGGCACCCAGAACACGTTGTCGGCGAGGTATTCTTCCGGATCTTCTGGCTCTGCATATTCGTTTTGCAGCAGTTTGACGTGCTGCGCCTCGAACGCTTCCGAAATGTACTTGAGGAAGATCAGGCCAAGTGCAACATGCTTGTATTCCGACGGCTCCAGATTACCGCGCAGCTTGTCCGCCGCCTTGAACAACTCGGCCTCAAAGCCGAGGTCGCCAGCAGTCGCCCGGGCCTCCCCGGCAGCCATTGGCCTGATCCGTTCCCTGGCCGGCTTTGCCGCGACTGTCGGCCGCTCCGATAATTCGTCTGCCGCTGCCGACGCCAGTTGAACAGAGCCGCCACGTCCACGCCCAGGCGTAACGTCGCCAGCGGCGATCAGGGCCTCCTTTACGACGTTGTACGTTGCTTCATCCCACTGCAGGGCTGCACGCAGCTTTACGTTGCCCGAAGAGCCGCCCGACTGTGTCAGCGCCGCGAGAAACGCCTCTTTCAGGGCCTGTTCAACCATCTCACCCTCTTCGAACTTCAACGCCTGGACCCGCTGCAGCAAATCAGTATCTGCAATCGGTCGCACTGCTGATTGCTATTCCATCTGTGGTTGCGCACACAATAGGCGCGACAGGGGACGTTCTATCGGGGCAAGCATGACGCTGTGGTTGGTGAGGTCAGGAAAGTACGGCGAGCGCGAGGCTCTGGCGCTTGCAAATGGCGTCGCGGTCATTGGCTGGGATGAGATGCCAGACCTCGCCACGCGGAAAGACCGGGCCAACCTGGCGGCGGCGCTCCAGGCGACCTATCCCGATGAGAAAGGCAAAACCCTGACCAACTGGGAAAGCCAGTTGTGGCCTTTCGCCCACATGATGGCGGTAGGTGATTTGGTCGTTATGCCCCTGAAGACACGCGCCGCAATCGCAATCGGTCGGGTGAGCGGCCCTTACCGCTATCGAATCGATCTGGGCGACGCCAGGCATACCCGTCCGGTCGAATGGTTGTGCGAGACGCCGCGCAACGCCTTCGCACAGGACCTGCTGTATTCCTTTGGCTCGTTCATGACCGTTTGTCGGGTGCAGCGGAATGACGCTGAGAAGCGGGTAACCGCCGTGCTTGAAGGTGGGTGTGATCCGGCCAGTGGCGCATTCCGGCAGCCTGAGGCCTCTCGCGCTCCCGGCAAGGGCAGCGCTTCCGATGATACGATTGCTTCGGCTGAGGATGAGGCGAATGTGCCCAATCTTGCCGAGGTGGCCGACGACGCCATCCGGACGCGGATTGGCATGGCGTTCAAGGGACACAAGCTGTCTTCGTTGATTGGCGCAATCCTTGAGTCGCAGGGTTACACCGTTGTCGTATCATCGCCTGGGGCTGATGGCGGTGTGGATATTGTGGCGGGCAAGGGCGCGTTGGGTTTCGACCAGCCCCGCCTTGTGGTCCAGGTCAAATCACAGGATGCGCCGGTGGATGTCAGCGTTCTGCGGGAGCTGCAGGGCGTCATGCGGCAATATTCAGCGGGGCAAGGGCTGCTGGTGGCATGGGGTGGCGTAACGCGGGCATTGGCGAAAGAAGCTCAACGCCTGTTTTTCGAAGTACGCATATGGGACGCAGGCGAGATCGTAAGCGCACTGCAGCAGAGCTATGAGCATCTGCCCGAGGAGGTCAGGGCGGATCTGCCGCTGAAACGAATCTGGGTACTGTCGGAACAGGAATAGTGATGGCGCCAGCGCAATCGTGCTCATGGCATCGCATCATTTCCCATGCTGAAAGTGGGGCCGCCAGTGGGGCTGCAATGGGCGATCAGTGAAATATCATATTAAAATCAATGCGTTAAGTCGCATTAATGGCGGGGCAAAGCCGACGAAACGGAGAACTACGTCTACGCTGTAGCCCTCCAAAATGAGACGTGAAAATTGGTATTAAGTCGCTGAAATGACACCCGGTTTCGCCGATCCGTGTCGTCTCAGCTCTCCTGTTGGCCACAACGACGGTGTCCCTACATGAAATAAGGCTTGTCGCCGTCCGTCCCCGGCTTGTTCACGCCGACATTGCCGCGAAGGTGCAGGTCGGGTGAGCGGATGACCTTAACGATCAGGTCGGCCACACTCTTGCGCGAGACGACTGTGCCCTTGAACGGCTCTTCACGCCGCGTCAGCTCATAATCCACTTCATTATCGTCCGTCAGCCAAGCCGGGCGGACGATAGTATAATCCAACCCCGATGCCTCGATTGCATCGGCGGCGCGGCGGAAAGGCTTCAGGTCCTCGCCGATCGTCGCGTTGTTCCATTCGCCGAACGTGCCGGGAACCTCGTCGTAGATTCCCAGCGACAGAACGAAGATCAGCCGGTTGACGCCTTCGGCCTCCATCGCCGCGATGACGCTGTTCGCCTGCGCATCGAGGTCTTCGCCGGTCAGGTTCGCATAGACGATGTCCTGTCCCTTAATCGCCGCGCCGAGTTGGGCAGCGTCAAGCACATCGCCCTGCACCATGGAAGCGTTGGCGGACACGCCCGCCAGTCTGGCGGTGTTTCGGGCGAACAGCGTCAACCGCACATCGTCCTCACCGGCCAGCATCTCGATGGCATGGCGGGCGATTTGCCCACTGGCTCCGAGAATGAGCACGTTCGTCATTGTCCTGTCCTCATTATCCATGAACGGCCGGGCCGCGCGGATGGCGCAGCCCGGTAACTGGTGTCTTTGCTAGGAGTTCGACCGTCACTCCGCTGCCGCTTTGGCAACCTCGCCGGCGGTCAGCTTCTGCTGGAAGAACGGCGCGAGGACCGAGACGGCTTCATCGACATACTTCTGGCCGTCATAGAGTTCCATGTGGTTGGCGCCCTCGACGACGTGGAAGGACTTGTCGGTGCTGGCGGCGCGGTCGAACAGATCGTCGCTCATCCACTTGCTGCCGGCAACGCTGCCGGCGACGATCTGGATCGGCTGCGTCAGATAGACGTCGGCCATATGGTAGGCGTCGTAGGTGATGATCTGGTTCAGGCTGCGCAGCGTCGCGAAGCCGGGCGCGGTGGCGCATTCGGCGCGCGGCGTGTGGTAGTACTCCCAGGCCTGACGCAGTTCCTCGTTCGACGCGTCCTCTTCCTTCATCGGTGCGAGCGGCATGGTGGCGTAGTCCGAACCGCCGGCGTCCGTCGTGCGGGCGTTCGAGCCGGCCTCGACATAAGGCAGGGCGTCGATCGACTTGACGGTGTTTTCCCAGCCGTTGCGGAACATGGAGCCGATGTTGACGGCACTGACCGTGCCGATCGCCTTGATGCGGCGATCCTGGATCGCGGCGTTGGCGGTGTAGCCAGCGCCGGCGCAGATGCCCATCGCGCCGATGCGGTCACTGTCGACGTAAGGCAGGGTGGTCAGGTGGTCGACGACCGCGCTCACGTCTTCGGTGCTGATGTAGGGGTTTTCGAGCTGGCGCGGCTCGCCGCCGCTTTCTCCCTGATAGGAGCGATCGAACGCAATCGTGACGAAGCCCTTCTCTGCGAGCTTCTTCGCATAGGTGCCGGCCGTCTGCTCCTTTACCCCGCCGCCCGGGTGCGAGACGACGATGGCGGGATAGCTCTTCTTCTCGTCGAAGCCTTCCGGGAAGTTGATCACCGCTGCCATGGTGATGGTCGGGTTGTTGCGGTTGGTGAATGTAATCTTGCCCATCTTCAGGCTCCTTTCTGCCGGGGCTCCCTTGCCCATGCGCTGAATGTAGGCCAGAAGAATTGTGTCGATTAGACGGGTAATTCAGCTTGAGCCTATCATTGAGGTGATAAATGCGGCGGGATGAGATCGCCGATCTGGCGGCGTTTGTCGTGGTCGCCGAGGAACGCAGCTTCACAAAGGCCGCTGCTCGCCTCGGCATGGCGCAGTCCGCGCTCAGCCAGATCGTGCGGCGCACGGAGGAGCGACTGGGGCTGCGGTTGCTCTCACGCACGACGCGAAGCGTTGCGCCGACGGATGCAGGGGAACGGTTGATCTCGACGCTCGGACCGATGCTGCATGATCTGGATGCGGCAATCGCCTCGCTGGGCGAGCTTCGTGACCGGCCGTCCGGCACGATCCGCCTTACCACGGTGGAGCATGCGGCCAAGACCATCCTTGTGCCGGCGATGAAGCGCCTGCTGCCGGACAATCCGGACATAACGGTGGAACTGACGATCGACTACGGCCTGGCCGATGTCGTGGCCGACCGTTTCGATGCCGGCATTCGCCTAGGCGGTGAGATGGCGAAAGACATGATCGCGGTGCGCATCGGGTCTGACATTCCCATGGCGATCGTTGGCTCGCCGGACTATTTTCGCGCGCATGCCGTTCCGAACTCACCGACGCAACTGATCGACCATCGCGCGATCAATCTGCGGCTGCCGACGTCCCGGACGCTCAATGCGTGGCGACTGATGCGCGGCGGTAAGGAAGCCCGGGTGCGGATCGACGGGCCGCTGGTCTTCAACACCATCGATCTGATCCTTGACGCTGCCCTTGACGGTCATGGCCTCGCTTATCTTCCGCTAGACCAAGTTCAGCAGTATCTGAATGAAGGTCTGCTGGTGCGCGTCCTGACCCGGTTCACGCCCGACCTGCCGGGCTATCACCTCTACTACCCACACAGACGGCACGCTTCATCAGCGTTCACTCTCTTGGTGGAAACATTACGAACTCGGGGCTGACAAGATGCGTGGCCCGATGGTCCTACCGCAGAGTGATCTCCTCCGTGACTGCATCACAAAACACCGGACAAAGCCACGGCGACAAATGCGGGAATCTGCGGTTAATCACCCTCAAAAAGCTTATCTGGCAGGGCGTGCGAGAACCCCTGTGCGTAGGACAACCGCCCGAAAGACGCTATCCGTTTGATAATTAAAGAGATAGCTCGGCAATTTGTGCGGCAATCGGCGGTGTTTGGCGGGCCGAAGCCGACGAAACGGAGAACTACACCTACACTATAGCCCTACAAAATGGAGGCTAGAAAGAGGTGCCTAACGGGGCCGGAGAGATGCCGGGACGCTCCCGTCCCGGCCCTAAACGTTCGCGCGCCCGCAAAAAAAATCCAGAGGCTAGATTGCCTTTTCCGTCGGCTCTGGATCGTCAAGCGTGATCCCATCGAAAAAGAAACGAACTACGTAGCGATCAAAGGGACCAAGTGACCTAATCGCTAACACTGCATCTTTTCCGAGATTCTTAAAGCGATCAATTGCCTTCAATAGGTCCATGCTGGGGTCTTGAAAGTCAATCAAGCCAGATAAGTGGATTTTTTTGGAAATCATGCGTGGCAAGCCATACTCTTCGAGATGGTAGACCGCACTCGGTAAAAACGCTCTGCTCATTCTACCAATAAAGGCAGAAATATCGACTGACGGATTAATAATCATCTTATGAAGTTCGTTTGTATCGCTCAGAAGAGCCGCCAACTTGAACGTCATGGTCCGTTCGAGCTTGAAAAAATCGTCAATATCGACGCCATCGCCTTTAAGGGTCGATATTAGTTGAGGCAAATCGCGATCCCAATTGTGAGCCAGCGCCTTAGTTGCCTTCACAAGTTTGCCAAATTGCGTATCCCAATTCCCGGGTTTAAGCCGTAATACCCGGTAGAGCATATTGTCCCAGTGCTCGGGGTTGGCGGAATTCAGATAACCAAAGCCACGCCATTCTTCGGGATTATCCCTCATATCCATTGCTAGCCGAAGCAAGAAATCCGCATCGCTATCTTGCAGGATGTTGTCGCGCTTTATGCGCGCAAAATTTTCGTCGCCAATGATTGCCGACATTTGTGTGCGATACTCAATTATCCGCTCCACTTGCCGATCCGTGAGTTGATCCGAATCCCGCACCTCATCGAGAGTTCCCAGTATTTCCTCTGGGAACTCAATATCAAGCTGAACGTCCTCAGATTTTGGAGGGGCGTCAAGAAGGTATATATTTCCGACGAAATACTTAAACATTCGGCCGCCCCGACCGATGATATTCTTATATGTAAAGTCCTTAAGGTTTGTGTTTCCTAGCTTGCTTTTCCACACAATGACGTTTTGAGCAGATGTATTGACGCCTTCTATTATTGATGATGTGGATACGATACTATCAAATCCGTCTTCATACTCAAAGAGACGTATTTGTAGCTGACTGAGGCACCGATGCATGCTGCCGTTATGAACACCAATTGCACGATCAACCAAATCGGCCAAACTCCAGTCCGACTGATAATTTTGCCTAAGCCACTTAGAGAAGTGGCTTGTATATATACGATCAACAGGTTGAATCTTTGATATAACAAGTTCCGATATTTTCTTTATTTCAGAATATGTCCCCGCATATATCAATGATTTTTGTGTCTGCTGAGAAATTAAATCGATTAATTTTTCACCCTTCTTGACTTCATCTTTTCCAAATTCCTTATATGGCTCTTTAATATCAAGATATACAGTATTAAAATCTAGAAGCTCGACGAATTCCATGTCGCGAGTAAAGGCGTTGTCGCTCAATTTTTTGATGTTTGGCGCGAGGTAATACCTCTGCTTTGCCTTCTTCGAGAGCTTCAGGATCGCTTTTATGAGCGCAGGCGCACGATCACGGTCATGTTTTTGGCTTGCCTTGTAAAACTCATCGACCACTAACAAGTCTATGCTATCAAGCGCATCAAGATAGCCGAAGGCACGCTCCTGCGGAAATATAAGGATATTTTTTATTCCAAGTTTCGTATCGGGCGCTGTGACGATTGTATATTCTTCAGAGAATTTTTTGAACAATCGGCGGCGCGTTTCGTCCATCAGGGCAATAGTCGGGACGATAATCACTACATTGCTCGGCCTTTTGGCCGCAATGAATGCATCAATGACAAAACTCTTTCCAAAGCTAGTCGGAGCGCTAATCGCTATGTTCTTGCCATCCAAAAGCTTGGCGAGAACGCTCGACTGCTCGCGATGGAGTGTTGCGACGCGCCGACCAACATCAACTTCAAATGCATGATGAACATATTTCTGATCCCATGAAGCGTTTGCCAGCTGCAGGTAGGGGAATAGCCCAGTCGCGCGGATCATATGATTGACCACTTGCGGATAAGGGGTTTTGGAATGATCGAGGTTTGCCAGTAGGCGGATCAGGAGATTTCTGGCGGCGATCTCGTTCTTGAGCGTCAGAAGCCTGTTTATCTCGTAGCAGGTATCAAAAATATCCATTAGCTCTGCCCCTTATAGAAAGCGACGGCTTGGACGAAGGCACTGACGATCTTCTTCTTGCTAGGGACTGGAAACAGGATGATGTGAAAATTTAGATCGTCATATTTATGGACCGAACCCGATTTTGCGATTTGCTTAAGGAAATAAGCGTCTGCACGGCTTTTATGAAATTTGATAATTTCCGCCTTATAGGCGTCGCTGAGGTCTTTTGCGCCTGAGGTAATCGAGCATTCGTGCAAAAGCAGGATTGGAATATGAATTTTTGCCTTCAAGTTGTCGATGGACTCTCTGTTGTCCAAAGCGGCTTTTATTTTGGCTCGTAGATCTGGCGCGATTGGTAGGCCGTCAAGATCAGATACGCTGGTTATAATGGCATTTTCTTTTTTTAACTTGTCCGTCGAAAGTGAATTCATGACCGAGGTTACGACGGAATCCAAGCGAGCATCGGCAATGGAATTGTAGAATTTTGCCTCTCCAAACCAAAGCGTAAAATCGTCTCCATCAACGACGATATGAACACTGTCCGCCCCCTTGGCGTTATCCTGAACATTTTGCTTATAAAAAATTTTCGGGACTACGGGCAGCGCGCCAAAGCGATGACGCATCAGGCCATACAAAAATACTTCAGCAATTTCACTGCCCTGTCCGATCTCATCATTGTCTGTAAGCCTCAGATTCTGAGCCGCCGCGATCAGGCTGCTGTGGCTTTGATCGACAAGGGAAGATCGCTCTTTCTCAGATAGGGCCGTTTGAGCGATGTTATCCCACAAGTAATTTTGAAATTTTGGATAACGCCATTCCGCGTCTTCAAAGTCATTTATCAAACTTATTATACGATTATTGACTATTTCTGTGAGCTGCGCTGTCGATGTTACTGAAGAAAGAGAGTCATCTATCAAAACTTCAAATGCCAGCCTAGACATAAAAATAGACTCCCCCATCGAGACTGTCCCCGTCAGATGACGCTACAACTTGGGAGGATGCATGACTAGGTATTTTGTCGATGACCTCAGCGCAGATCATTGCCCTGTCACTGACGCTCTCTGATTGGCTCGTTAACACAGGCCTTAGGGCTCCGCCCTCAGCGCACTTCGAAAGGCTTCCGCCCAGCTTCCTCCGCGCTTGACGCGCTCCGTGCAGCCGGTTCCCCGCGCAGCCTTCCTCCGTTTGCACACCCGGTCTCGGCGACGGCCAGAAGGTCAGGCGCGGCGTTCCGCTTCGCTGACCTTCAGACCCGAGGAACAGAGACATGACCAGCGCAACCGACACCAATCCCCGCATCTATGTTGCTTGCCTTGCCGCCTATAACAACGGCTATCTGCATGGTGCTTGGATCGACGCGGATCAGGACGCCGACGACATCAGGGACGAGATTTCCGTGATGCTTGCGCGTTCTCCGATCAAGGGCGCGGAGGAATACGCTATCCATGCTTATGAGGGCTTCGAGGGCGTCGCCGTTCACGAATATGCCGGTATCGACAAGGTTGCCCGCATGGCCGCTTTCATCGCCGAGCATGGCGCGCTAGGCGCTGGCCTGCTGGACCATTGCGACGATGACATGGATCAGGCCGAGGCTGCCTTGCGGGACTGCTATCACGGCCAGTTCGCCAGCCTCGCCGACTTCATGGAGGAAGTGACCACCGAAAGCGGCGTCATCATCCCCGACGCGCTGCGTTACTATATTGATTGGGAAGCAATGGCCCGCGATGCTGAAATGGGCGGCGAGTTCTTCACGGTCGAAACCGCACATGACGAGGTGCATGTGTTTTCCAGCCGGTGAAAGCCCGATCACCTTGCCCGCATATTGCGGGCAAGGTATATCGCAGAATCGCGGTAATAGTGTTAATAAGAAAATAACCAATAATGATCGGCTGCGCCGCTCAAGGTTTCTGTATTTAGTAGCTCCTATTACTTCATAAAATCTTTGACCCTCTCCAGTCCGGGCGTTGTTCTGCGCGCCCCGGTTTTGGGAGGTGACGCCATGCTTTTAAGCATCGACTGGCGCTCGCCGGCGGCATACCGACACGCGAAGCACATTCCTGCCGCCGGTTTCGCCTGGGAATATCTGCGCCGGAATGACGAGTATCGTCATGACTTCCAGACTATCGCACTGACCGGACAACCGGGCAGCCCCGAACTTGAAGCGTTCGCGCATCGTTGGGGTTTGCGATTTCCCATGCGATCCCGATGCGCCGCATGACCGGCCGCCGCCAATCTGGAGTCCGAGCCTTCAACCCCAAGCGGTGATGCTGTCGCCCGTCGAGCATAGGGACGGTGACACGGAACCGATAGTTGCGCTTGCGCATCTTGCCGGCCTCGACCTGCGCCGTGCCGCCGATGGCTGGCACGGCATTTGGCAGGCCGATGGCGTCGCGCATCAATTCTGGTTGCCCGAGGCGGTGCCGGACGCCGCAGCGTTCTACGCCGTCACGCTGCCGATGGACTCCTTTCTGGAGCTTCGCACCCACGCCGCCCGGCGCTTCTGGCGATCCTTGAACGGTCGTCCGCCCGGTCCCGATTTCCGGGCGATCCCGGCCCAGCTTCGGCAATGGCACATCCTGTCCCTGCGCGCACTCGACGCGCGGTTGCGCGGGGAAAGCTACCGCACCATCGCCGAAGTCCTGCTCGGCTTTCGCGGCACCAAGGAGGATTTCGAGAACGATCCGCGCAAGAACAAGGCCCGCCGCCTGGTGGCGCATGGCGTCAGGATGATGCGCGGCGGCTATCGCCTGTTGCTCCACTACCCGATCAAACCCGGCAAGCATTGATCCCGCGCGGGGATCGCCTCACGCCTTGTTCGCCGCCGCCTGTTCCAGAATCTTCCGATAGCCCTCACGCGAAAGCCATTGCGCGCGTTCGAGATGGCTTTGCCAGCAGCGATAGGTGCGCAGTTCCTCGGCCACCGGATCGCGGTGCAGCACGATCCGCGCGACTTCCTTCCAGTCCGCGCCATCGGCCTTTGCATCGAGCAGACGCCAATAGGTGACGTGATGCTGTTCATCGTAAGGTGTAATGTCGTTTCCCGTGGGCGCTTCGTCGTCCACATCGGGATCGAGTTCGACGGGAACCCGCATAGCCATTCCCCTTGATCCTGGAGGGCCTTGCTTGCGGTGCGCCCCCGCAAATGGCCCCTCTGACCCTGGTGATCGGGGAGTTAGTAACCGTGACTAGACGGCCCCATGACCTTTAGGCGAGAAGCCCTGGACATACGCCATAGGCTCCCCGACCATAAGGTTCGAGGATAGTGGTGCCGTCACGGCCGACACCAACCGCTAGTCAGGGGTTACTAAGCCCCAGAGCAGCGCGTCTGCTCCGTCCGCAGTCTTAGCCGAGCTGCGCCCGAATGTCTTTGTCTATTCGTCCCGGCTGGCAGCCCGGCGCTGAAATCCCTCGCATATTTGCCGCGCAACGCCCCCGGTCAGGGGGTGCCGCCAGCGCATAGGCGCAAATGCGGCACGCTACGCGCCGCCGGTCCCTCTCCATGGTTCGCCACAGTCCGCTGTCGCCCCCGACAGCCGAATCCTAATGAACCGGAGGTGATCCATGTCCAACCCGCTCGCGGGCCTGCCGCCGCGCATGTTGCGCACCAAGGAAGCCGCGCGCTTCCTCGGCATTTCCATCCGAACCCTTGAGAAGCATCGCACCTACGGAACCGGCCCGACCTATCGCAAGATCGGCGGGCGCGTCCTCTACGCGGTCGAGGACTTGCAAGCCTGGACCGCGATAGGTGCGCGCAAGTCCACCAGCGACAAGACCGCCGGCACCGTCTTTCCCGCCCGTCCGCTCACGCCCGAAGAACGGGGCAGCCGCTAGATGCTGCGCGAGGACGATCACGACCCCGCGCAGCCGTCCGAGGTTAGCGAGCGCAGCCGCCTCGACCCCTTCGTGGTCGCGACGGGCGACACGCCGCCGCGCGATCAGCGCGACTTGATGGAACGGCCGTTTTTTTCGCTGGCGAAAACCCCGCGCACCAAGCCGATTCTCTACAAGGCCGCCGATATAGAGGTGCAGGTCTTCGCCATGCCCGAACACGGCATGGCGACCATATGGGACGCCGATGTTCTGATATGGGCCGCCTCGCAGATTGTCGCGGCCGAGAACAACGGCCTCACCACGTCGCGCTTCTTTCGCTTCACGCCCTATCATCTGTTGCGCGCCATCGGACGGCCGACCGGCAACCGGCAATATCTATTGCTCAAGACCGCGCTCGCACGGCTGCAATCCACTGTCATCGCCACCACGATCCGCAACGGCCCGCATTGGCGCCGCCGGCAATTTTCATGGATCAACGAATGGGAGGAATTGACGACGCGCGCCGGCCGTGTCGAGGGCATGGAGTTCGTCCTGCCCGAATGGTTCTATAACAGCGTCATAGACCGCTCGCTGGTCCTGACCATCGACCCGGACTATTTCCGGCTGACTGGCGGCATCGAGCGTTGGCTTTACCGCGTCGCCCGCAAACACGCCGGCCGCCAGCGCCATGGCTGGATTTTCGAGGTCGCGCACCTTCATCAGAAGTCCGGCAGCATCGCGCGGCCGTCCGACTTCGCGCTCGACCTGCGCCGGATCGCGGCCCGCCAACCGCTTCCCGGCTACCTGCTCCAGATCGAGCGGGAGGATGGCCGCGAGCTGCTGCGCATCCGCCCCGAAAACTTATCAACAGGCACTGTTGATAACCCTGTTAAAGCCATCGGCACATCAGGCGCACGGGGTATCGGCACATCAGGCGCAGCATTATCGGCACATCAGGCGCATGAACCCCAGCTAACGCTTTGGCCTGAAACGCGGAATCCGACCGCTAACTTATCTAACAGAGAATCTAACTCTTTTTCTTTGACGCGCACACACGCGAGGCGTGGTGCCGGTTCCGCCGGGAGCGGCGAGCCATGATGCGCGCGCTCGACCTGTTCAGCGCCGCCGCCGGCGGCTGGTCGCTCGGCCTGCACCGCGCCGGCTTCGTCACCATCGCCGCCTGCGAAATCGTCGAATGGCGGCGCATCCTTTACGCAGAGAACAATCCCCATGTCAGACTCTACGAGGACGTGTGCGGACTCACGGCAGCTCGCCTTGTTTCCGACCTTGGAATCCTGCCCGACATCATCGTCGGCAGCCCGCCCTGCCAGGACATCAGCAGCGCCAACACCAAGGGCAAAGGCATCGAGGGCGAGCGGTCGGGCCTCTATCTCGAAGCCGTCCGCCTGGTCGGAGATTGCCGCCCTCGCTGGTTCGCTTTTGAGAACAGCCCTAATCTGCGAACTCGCGGCGCTGACCGGCTGCTCGATGAACTGGAAACGCTCGGCTACGCCGTTGAACCGTGCGTGGTGGGTGCTGACAGCGTTGGGGCCAACCATGTCCGCAAGCGGTCATGGCTCATCGGCTACGACCCCGGCCAGCTTGCCGACACCCGTCTCGCAATCCCAGCAGGGTGGCATCCGTCTGGAGGGTGGTTCTGGCGCGCGCCGGGCGATGAAGGAATCGGGCCTCTACGACCTGTTCCGCAGTCAGACCTTGGCGACGCCGAGGAAATCGGATGCGGATCGCGGCGGCCGGGGCGACGTGCTGAGCCAGTTGCAGGGCCATGCCAGCCGCCATGCCGGGATGATGGGAACGCCGACAGCGAACGCAGCGCCGCGGGGGAGCGTCCTGCGCAAGCTCAAGGGCCGGATGACATCGGACCAGGACGATTTCGACCGGACGCCGACCATGAGCGAGGTGCTGCATTTCGACAGGCCGGACATGCCCCATGGCATGATGCCGACGCCGGTGAAGCCGAACGGCGGGCGCAGGTTGAGCGCGCAGGAGATAGAGACGGGACGCCGGGCGAACGGAGCGAAGGCGCAGATCGACACGCCGAACCTGTTGCGCCATGCGGCGGAAACCCTGCCGACTCCGACGAAGCGCGACAGCCGCATGGACGGCTGGAGTCCGGCCTACGAGCGGCGGAAGTCGCCGACGATGGACGCGGTGATAAGCAGGGCAATGATGGCCTCGACGCCGACAGCAACGGCGAACCAACTGGCCCCGTCATCCATCCAGAAATGGGCGGGAGCGCAGGCGTTGGCGGTGATGTTGCGGAGCCATGGGCTGACTGGAACGGCGGCCTTGCCCATCACCTACGGCTGGATGATGGGCTTTCCGCCTGGGTGGCTGACACGCGCATTGCGCTCGGCAGTCGCAAAGGGACGGCTGCGGCCAGCCTGATCGTCGAAGCCTTCGGCGACGCCGTTCTTCCGCAAATCCCCGAAGCCATCGGACGCGCCATCCTGCGCACCGAAGCCGCGCTCGATGCCGTGCTTGCGCGGACCACCCCCGACATTCCCGGAGACGAACAATGACCCGCCGCGCCCATCGCAGCGCGCACGGCCGTCCGCTGCCGGACGGACCCGCGCCCTTCACCACCCTGGTCGAACTGACCTTCGAGAAACGCAAGGTCGAGCATTGGATCAGGTTCGGCCGCAAGAGCTATGAACAGATCATCGACCGCCGCCGCAGCGTCGTCGGTTTCGCACCCGAGAGCATCTTCGCCTTCGTGCGATGGGCAACTGGCGAGCATGGCACTGTCGTTTCGCGCATCGACATCGTGCGGGCCATCGGGCGTGGGGAACCGTTCCAGACGTTGCCCTTCGTGCGGCCGGGTGGAGAAATCCTGTTGCGGCTCGACGGCTGGCCAAAGGTGCAGCGCGCGCTTGCCATCATCGACGCCGTGGAATCGCTCGGCCTCGATCCGTCAGACGTGTCGCCGGACTACTGGCGTCACGCGCACAACCGCCTGACCGCCAATCTGGAGCCGAGCGCCTACACGCCGGAACGACATGCGGCATGGATCGGACGCCGGAGGATCGACCCATAACGCGCCGCCGTTACCTCGCGGTCACGGCGCTGGTCGTAATGGGCATCGCCGCCGCAAGCGCCGTCGAGACGCCATTGAGGCTCATCTGGAACGCCACCGCCAGCGCGCCGGTCGGCTTCTATAAGGTCGAGCCGGCCGATGCGCTCGACGTGCCGGAGTTGGTCGCAGTCCAGCCGCCCGAACCGCTCGCCGCCTTCATGGTCGGGCGCGGCTATGTCGGGCGTGGCGTTCCGCTGTTGAAGCGCGTCGTCGGCCTGCCGGGACAGCGGGTTTGCCGCACCGGGCGCACGATCACGGTTGACGGGATCGAGATGGGCGACGCGCTCGACCGCGACAGCCTAGGGCGGGAACTGCCCATCTGGCAGGGCTGCCGCATCATCGCCCCCGGCGAAATCTTCCTCATGAATTGGGATGTCCGCGACAGCCTGGACGGCAGGTATTTCGGACCCATCCCCGCAGCTTCCGTCATCGGCCGAGCGGTCCCGCTCTGGACCGATGAGGAAGGCGTCGGCCGCTTTGAATGGCGCGCGCCGACCACTGATTTCCCCCAACCAGAAGGAGACTGACCATGCCCGCCAATATCTTTGAACCCACCGCCAACGGCTACGCCGGTCGCGTCCGGCTGTTCGGCATCGACGAGGCAATCGTTCTTGTCGCCATCGAACCGGGCGACGGCGAGAACACGCCGGCCTATCGCATCCAGCTCGACGACGAGGACGGCCCCGAGATCGGCGGGGCGTGGAAACGTGTCGGCGAACGCGCCGGCGACTACATCGCGCTTGAGATCGACAGCCCGCTTTTCCCCGCGCTGTTTCGCCCGGCGCTGTTCCAGGCCGACGACGAGGAACGCACCTTCCGGCTCGCATGGAAGCGGCCACGGGCGCGCGAGGATCGGGGCTGATCGGTGCGCGTTCCCGTCATCCCTTTGTTCGCGGGAAATCCGTCTCATCCCTTCGTCCCGCTCGGGCGCAGGACGGCCAGCGCCCGCAGCGAAGGTCAGGGGCGGTCCCCGGCCGGCGCTTGCGCCTTGCCCTTGACCGCAGCGAGGACGCTGGCAGGCTGGAGCCATTGCGGAGACAGGGCGGTATGGCGTTTTGCCGTCCTGTTGCTCGCCGGGGCGCTTTCCGTCTGCATCGGATCGGGCGTCGCGGTCGCGCAGTCCGCGCCGGTCGAACGCCCGGCAGCCGCCCATCCCTATGCCGCTCACATCGCCGAGGCGTCGCAGCGGGTCGGCATCCCCGAGCATTGGATTGTCGCCGTGCTGCGCGCCGAAAGCGCGGGCGACGTGCGCGCGGTTTCCTCAGCCGGGGCGATGGGATTGATGCAAGTCATGCCCGATACCTGGGCGGGCCTGCGCGTCCGCCATGGCCTCGGCCGCGATCCCTACGACCCGCGCGACAACATCATGGCAGGGACGGCCTATCTGCGCGAGATGTGGAACCGCTACGGCAATGTCGGCGCGATGCTTGCGGCCTACAATGCCGGTCCCGGCCGCTACGACGAACACCGTGCGACAGGCCGACCGCTTCCCGCCGAGACACGCGCCTATGTCGCCGCGCTCGCCCCGGTCCTTGGCGGCGCGGCTCCATCGGATGCGCCATCCCCGCAACCGGCGCCGCCGCCCGATTGGCGCGAAGCCCCGTTGTTCGTCCAGCGCCCGGACGACAGCCGGGCAACCGTCACGCTGCCGTCCGACGCGCAATCAGGTGACGGCCGCGCTGCCGTTCCGGCGCTCGATCCCGTCGCTACGGAGCCGCAGGACGGCAGTATTTTCGTGGCGACCGCGAGTGACGGAGGAACGCCATGAGGGCGGCGTTCCCGCGCTCGGCGGCGCAGGCTTCGTCATCCAGTCGGGCGGGTTTGCGTCCGGCTGGATTCGGGGTCGGAAAGGCAGAAAGGGCCGAAAGAAAGGAGGGCAAGATTAAAGAAGACGGCACCATGTCGGGCCGCTTCCTGAAATTATTGTTGTCTGCACACTGGTTAGGGGAGCCGCAAGCGGCACCACGATTTTTGACCCCGCGTGCCGCGATGTTGCGCAAAGCCTTGGCTTTGCAGGGTTTCGAGCGGCACCATAGGCCCATATCGGCCTGTTTTCGGCGGTTTTGGCTGGAGACGCGCCCTTGAGCGCCGACGACGAAAACCGCTTCCGTCCGAAGCCCGGCCGCATCCGATCCGACACGCCGAAGGCTGGCAAGACCAGGAGCTTTTTCACCCAGGTCAAGAAGATCACCCGCCAGCATCAGGCGGCAGCCGCCCGCGACCCTTCCGCGCCATCATCCGCCCGCCCGTCATCGCCGGGGCGGTCCCGCGCCATGGTCGCCAGCGGCAAGGGCGTGAAGCGCGGCCGGGGCGCGAGCTTCGTGCGCGCCCGCAACATCTCCGGCCATTGGCATCATCGCCAGCCGGGCAGCCGCCGCGTCATCGTCAAGCAGCGCAGCGTTCGGGCCGCATGGAAGGACGGCCGCGCCCGTGCGCATCTTCGCTATGTCCAGCGCGACGGAACCTCGCGCGATGGCGAGCGCGGCCAGCTCTATTCGGCGACCGAGGACCGCGCCGACGCCGACGACTTCCTTGATCGCGGCAAGGACGACCGCCATCAATTTCGTTTCATCGTCTCGCCAGAGGACGGCGCGGAGCTGTCGGACCTCACGGCCTACACCCGCGATTTCATGAAGCAGGTGGAAGCCGACCTCGGCACGAAACTCGATTGGGTCGCCGTCAACCACTACAACACCGGCCATCCCCATGTGCATGTGATCGTCAACGGCCGCGACGATATGGGCGGGGATCTAGTCATCAACGGTGACTATCTTTCCGCCGGCCTGCGCGAGCGCGCCAGCGAGCTTGCCAGCCTGGAACTCGGCCCCGTCACCGAGATCGAGCAGACCCGCAAACTATCGGCCGAGATCGACCGGGACCGTTTCACCCGGATCGACGAGGCGATGGCCGGGGAAGCCGATGATCGTTTCCTCGACCTGCGCCATGAGCCGGTCGCACCGCGTCGCCAGTTCGAGCGGACATTGCGCCTGCGTCGCTTGAGCAAGCTGGAGAAGATGGGGCTGGCGACCGAACATGCGCCCGGCGTTTGGGAATTGAGCAAGGACATGGAACCGACCCTGCGCGAGCTTGGCGAACGCGGCGACATTATCCGCACCATGCAGAAGGCGCTTGGAGCGGATGCCGGCGAACGCGATCCCATGAGCTTCCAAATCCATGACGGTGCGCCCGAGACGCCCATCGTCGGCCGCGTCGTGGACAAGCACCTGTCCGACGAGCTGGGGGAGAACCTGACCGTTGTGGTGGACGGCATCGACGGCCGCACCCATCACATCGCCGGCATCGCGCCCGAGCGGCTGGAGGACGCCCGCATCGGCAGCGTCGTCCAGATCGGCCCGGCCGAGGTGACGGCCCGACCGTCCGACCGCAGCATTGCGACCATCGCCGAGGATGGCGTCTATCGGCCGAGCCGCCATCTGGAACAGGCGAAGTTCGAGGGCCGCGTTCCGGGCGGCGACTATGAGGGCTATGTCGATGCTCATGTGCGCCGGCTGGAGGCGCTGCGCCGTGCCGGCATTGTCGAGCGGATCGACGCCGACCAATGGCGCATCCCCGAAGACTTCGAGAGCCGCGCCGCCGCCTACGACGCTGGCCGCGACCGGCAGGCCAGCGTTCGCGTCCTGTCGCCCGTCAATCTGGACCGGCAGATAGGTTCGGACGGCGCAACCTGGCTGGACCGCCGATTGGTCCACGACGAGGCAGCCGACCTTGCGCCAACCGGCTTCGGGCAACAGGTCCGCGAAGCCATGGACCAGCGCCGCGAACATCATATCGAACAGGCCGACGCCACGCGCAGCCGGGACGGCCGCATCTTCTACCGGCGCAACCTTCTCGCCACGCTGCGCGAGCGGGAAGTTGCTCGCGCCGGTGCGGAGATGGCCGAGGGCAAGGCGCTGCCGTTCCGCGCCGCCAAGGACGGCGAGAGCGTCAGCGGCAAGTTCACCGGCACCGTGCAGCTAACGAGCGGCAAGTTCGCCATCGTGGAAAAGAGCCACGAGTTCACGCTTGTCCCATGGCGGCCCGTCATCGACCGCCAGCTTGGCCGCGAAGTTATGGGCGTCGTGCAGGGCGGTTCGGTGTCGTGGCAGTTGGGGCGGCAGAGGGGACTAGGTATTTAAGCGCCGCGCTTCTTACCTCATACTTCGGCGAGATAGCTCGGCACGATCCTTGCCATGTTTTCAGCCCTCTATCGTGTTTTGTTGCCGAGGATCACGGCGCAGATGATGAGCGCCGCGCCGACGATCATCAGGATAGTCGGAACCTCGGCCAGCCAGACATAGGCACCAGCCAAGCCGAAGACCGGAACCAGCGTCAACCAAAGACCTGCCGCCCCCGCTGACAAGTATTTGAGTCCAATAAGATAAAGCCAGAACGCCAGCGCATATTGGATGACGCCCGAGAAGGCCGCATAGGCGACGATAGGCAGAGAAAGCCCCTCGAACGATGCGGGGCCAAGTCCCATCAGCGTGACGATAAGGAATACCACCAAGGCGACGGCGAGGCCGACGATCTGTTGCGCGGAGGCGAGCGTGGCCGCTGGAAAATTTTGTGCCACGCGAGACGACAACACCACATAGCTAGCGGCGAACAGAGTGGACAGGATGATAAGCAGGTCACCCCAACCATTGTTACGCTCTTTATCGAAAAAGCCTTCGCCCGAGACGAGCAAAAGCCCGAAGACCGCGATTGCGATACACAGCATCAAATGGCCGCTCGGCCTCTCACGCAACAGCACCCAAGCAACAAGGACGATCAGCACAGGCTCCGTCGCGCTGATGACCGACGCGCTTCCGGCCGTGGTAAGCGACAGGCCGATGAGTCCAATCGTATAGGTCAGCCCCGGCTCCAGAACACCTATCGAAGCCGCCTTGCCCATGGCAGCAGTTCGATACCGCCATGGAAAATGTGGAATTGATAGCGCCAACAGGGCCGCAACGCTGGCGACCAGTTGGATGACTAGCAACGTCGTCGAAGGCATGACGGCAAGCAGATCGCGCGACATGACCGTGGCGAAACCCCAGCAGGCAGCCGAGCCGATCATCGCGGGGATCGCCACCCATTGCAGTCGAGGCTTCTCGCCATCGCGCTCGGCCGCCGCCTCCACGCTCATGCGTATAGCCTTTCCCACTGATCTTCGACGGGGCAGCAGTTCGGGACGCATTTGTCCTCATCGCACATTCGACAATAGCGGTATCCGTGCTCGGGCCGCGTCAGCAGGCCGCGCAGCAGCTTGTCGAGGGTTCGCCCCAGAAACTCGGCCTCATGGGCATCAAGGAGGCTCACGGCTCGATCCAGCACCTCGCCCCTTTCCCGAAGCGCCATCTTCCGCTGCGCCAATCCCTCCGACGAAAGCTCGACAAGCATGGTGCGGGCATCCGTGCCGGCTTTTTTCCGCACCAGGCCGTCGCGTTCCAAACGGTCGATCAGCCGGACCGCACCGCTATGGCTGATGCCAAGTGCTTCCGCGATTTCTCTAATGGTCAGGCCGGGATGTGCGCCGAGCATGATGATTGCGGCGGCGGTTTCGCCTGTCGTTGCAAGTGCGACATTGACGGCCTCGCGTAGATCGTCGGCGAGGACGATGGCTAGCGCCCCAAGCATGTTCGCAGTCTTGTTGCCGGCCATGGTGGTTCTCCTTCGCAAGATGCTGACGACGATGTGACCCAAACGCCTTTGATTTTATATGACTGACTCATATAATGCGCTCGGAGAACATTCAAGCAGGACCATATGCCCGACCTACCGCAATGCAGCTTTTTGCCTGCCACCGCCTCGACCTGGCCGTTGCTCGAAGACCTTTTCGGGCCGAATCGTGGTGCGGACAGCGGTTGCTGGTGCATGTGGTGGCGCGTAAGCCGCAGCGTCTTTGACGCCATGGGCAAGGCGCAGCGAAAAGCTGCATTGCGCGAGTTATGCAACGGTGGGGATGAGCCGGGGATTCTTGCTGTTAGCAACGACAAAGCTCTCGGCTGGTGCGCCGTTGCTCCACGCAGCTCTTATCCGGTTCTGCAACGGTCGCGTGTAGCCCGTCCGATTGATGCGTCTCGGGAGGGCATCTGGTTCATTTCCTGCCTCTATGTGCGCGTTGGCTTCCGGCGAGGCGGATTGACGAAGCAACTGATAGAAGCCGCCGTTGAATATGCGTTTGAGCAAGGTGCCTCGTGCGTGGAGGCTTGCCCGACAAAGGCAAGAGGAGCGGATGCTGATCGCTTTGTCGGAACAGCCGCCACCTTTCAGGCTTGCGGCTTCACGGAGATTGCTCGCCGTTCTCCGAACCGACCGCTGGTGCGCAAGACTGCGCCGCACATCGACCGAGCATAAGCTATGCGGCGGCGTTCGGCACCTACGATTGATCGTCAACGGGGAGTGCCGACCTCTCTAGGGTCGCGTATCCCTATGACATCACTGATCCAGACGCTCGCCGTCGCCGAATATCTCAACTTTCGCCACGCCGCCAATGCGCTCGGCGTGGCGCAATCCAGCGTCAGCGCCCGCGTGAAAACGCTGGAAGAAGACCTCGGCATCCTCCTGTTCGAGCGCCATGCGCGAGGCGTCCGGTTGACCGAAGCCGGACGCCAATTCGTCGAGCGGATAGCGGCGGGCATCGACCAGCTCGACCATGCCGTGAAGACCGCCGGCATGGCCGCGTTAGGAGAATGTGGCCGCCTGCGCATCGGCGTCCATGCCCTGATCCCGCGCAGCTTCCTTGCAGACCTGCTTGCCGGATACCGGGAAGACCATCCCGGCATCGACATCGAGATTACCGAAGGCACGGCCCGCGATACCGTCACGCAGCTTCGTTCCGACCGGCTGGACGTGGTGTTCGTAGCAGGAGCGCCGGAACTGCCCGACTGCCATTCCCGGCATATATGGGCCGAACCGCTGGTCGCGGCGCTGCCAGATCGGCATCGGCTGGCCGATCAGCCCGCCGTCACCTGGGCCGACCTTGCAGGGGAGACATTCCTTGTCCGATCCGGGGGAACCGGCCCGCAGGCTTACGACCATATCGTTCTGCGCCTCGCCGGACGCTGGCCCGCATCCTCGATCCTGCGCTTCGACGTTGAGCGCAGCACCTTGCTATCCATGGTCGGACAGGGCTTCGGCGTCACCATCGCCGGGGCGGCCACGGCATTGCTGTCAACGTCAGGCGTGGTCTTCCTGCCCTTCGCCGACGAGCCGGAGCCGGTCCCGTTCTCGGCCGTATGGTCGCCTTACAATCGCAGCGCCGCGCTTCACAACTTGCTGACACTCGCAAGCGACATGGGGCGGCCGGGTTCGGGCAGACTGATTTCCCCGGCGATTCGGCCCGGCCAGCCAGCATAGACGCCAGCGCGGGCGGCGGCGCTGCCAAGACCGTCCTATTTGCCGCCGTCCGTATCCGGTAACCCGCCCGCATCCTCATTCCTGTTGCCTGCCCGGTTTTTGCCTACTCTCTGATCGGCTCCGTCCCTTTTGCAGACTGGAGCCTGGATGCGTGGTGGCCGAATCTTATGGGGCCAGATCGCGGTGGTTTTCGCCATCGTTCTGGTTATGACCTGGGCGGCGACGCAATGGGTTGCCTTCCGTCTCGGCTTTCAGCCCCAGCTCGGCAATCCATGGTTCGAGCTGGCGGGCCTGCCGATCTACCATCCCCCGGCCTTCTTCTGGTGGTGGTTTTCCTTCGACGCCTATGCGCCCGCGATCTTCGTGGAGGGCGGCATCATCGCCGTGTCGGGCGGCTTCCTCGCCATCGCCGCCGCTATCCTCATGTCGATCATCCGGGCGCGGGAGGCGCGCAACGTCGCCACCTACGGTTCGGCGCGATGGGCGGAAGATCGGGAAATCCGCGCGGCCGGATTGCTCGGCCCCGATGGCGTCGTGCTTGGCCGGCATCCCCAGGACTATCTGCGCCATGACGGCCCCGAGCATGTCCTATGCTTCGCCCCGACGCGCAGCGGCAAAGGGATCGGTCTGGTGGTTCCCACCTTACTGACCTGGCCGGGAAGCTGCATCGTTCACGACATCAAGGGCGAGAACTGGACGCTGACAGCGGGCTTCCGGGCGAAGCATGGCCGCGTCCTGTTGTTCGATCCGACCAACGCCAGATCGTCCGCCTACAACCCGTTGCTTGAGGTCCGGCAAGGGGAGTGGGAGGTCAGGGATGTTCAAAACATAGCTGACATCCTGGTCGATCCCGAAGGTTCGCTCGACAAGCGCAACCATTGGGAAAAGACCAGCCATTCGCTTCTGGTCGGCGCGATCCTGCATGTCCTCTACGCCGAGCCGGACAAGACCTTGGCAGGCGTCGCCAATTTCCTGTCCGATCCCCGCCGCCCGGTCGAGGCGACCTTGCGCGCCATGATGGACACGCCGCACCTGGGCGAAGCGGGCGTTCATCCGGTCATTGCGTCCTCGGCGCGCGAACTGCTGAACAAGAGCGAGAACGAGCGGTCGGGGGTGCTGTCCACCGCCATGTCCTATCTCGGCCTTTACCGCGATCCCGTGGTGGCGCGGGTGACGGCCCGCTGCGACTGGCGCATTGCCGATCTGGTCAGCAGCCGCCAGCCCGTAAGCCTCTACCTTGTGGTGCCGCCGTCCGACATCAACCGCACCAAGCCGCTCATTCGCCTGATCCTCAACCAGATCGGCAGGCGGTTGACCGAGGATTTGAACACGTCCGGCAAGCGCCATCGCCTGCTGTTGATGCTGGACGAGTTTCCGGCGCTCGGCAGGCTGGACTTCTTTGAATCGGCCTTGGCGTTCATGGCCGGCTACGGGATGAAATCCTTCCTGATCGCGCAGAGCCTCAACCAGATCGAAAAGGCATACGGCGCGAACAACAGCGTCCTGGACAACTGCCATGTCCGCGTTGCCTTCGCCACGAACGACGAGAGGACGGCCAAGAGGATCAGCGAAGCCCTCGGCACCGCGACGGAGATGCGCGACTCCACCAACTACGCCGGGCATAGGCTGGCCCCGTGGCTCGGGCATTTGATGGTATCGCGGCAGGAGACGGCCCGGCCGCTGCTTACGCCGGGCGAGGTGATGCAGCTTCCGCCATCCGACGAAATCGTCATGGTCGCCGGAACGCCGCCGATCCGCGCGACGAAGGCGCGCTATTTCGAGGATGCGCGGTTCATGGAGCGCGTCCTGATCCCGCCCGATCCGGCGGCCGGTCCCGCCACGAATCCGTCATCGGATGATTGGTCGAGCCGCGTGGTCGCGGCGGCTGGCCATCCCGCGACGGGCGCCACCGACAGGGCCGAAGGCGATCCAGCCAATGCCGGCATCCGCCGCGAGCCGGAATTGCCCGAGCATGAGGAAATCGTCGCGCCGCCGCCGTCGCCCGCGCAGGAGTTCGACATTCTGGACGATGAGCCGGACGTGGACGCCGCCAAGGCCCGCGCCATGCGCCAGCGCATGAGGATGGTCGCGCGGCAGGTCGCCATGAACCCCGATGATGGAATCGAGCTTTGAGGACACGCCCATGACCACACGAACCCGCCTGAATCTCTATTTCGACCCCGCGCTCATGCCGCAGATCGAGACGCTGGCGATGCGCCGCAAGGTGTCGAAATCCGCCATCGTGGAGGCGGCGGTCATGTCCTACCTGTCCGGCGATGCCACCGACCAGCTCGAAGCCGCCATGTCGCGCCGCCTGGACAAACTCGGCCGCCAGATCGACGCACTCGACCTGGACCTTGCCGCTCTCGGCGAGACGGTTTCACTGTTCATCCTGTTCTGGTTGACCTTCACACCGCCGCTTTCGGGGAGTGCGCAGTCCGCCGCCCGCGCAAAGGGCGCGGAACGGTTCGAGGGCTTCATGCAGACCCTCGGCAAGCGCCTTGCCACCGGAGACAGGTTTCTCAAGGAGCTGTCGCGTGACATCGACTCACCCCGCGAAAGCCAGTCAACAGATGAGCCGGAGGCTAACGGCGATCCGGCTTGAGTATTCAAGCCCATCCTGTTTGCCGCCGGTCGCCGCCGATGCCCGCCTGCACCTAGATACTTGTTGAAGCGGCCGGATTTCGGCCTCTCTTAATCGACCCCGATCCGGGGATCGCCTGTCGCGTCCCTGCCGAAAGCCGGGGCCGACATGAGTGCCAACCACCACAGACCGGAAGCGATCCAGCGCGGCGCGCGCATGTTGCGCACCGCGCTCGGGCCGGCAATCGCGCGCCTGCTCGAAGACCCGGCCGTGGTCGAGGTGATGCTGAATCCCGATGGCCGGCTTTGGGCGGACCGGCTTTCCGAAGGGCTGGCCGATACGGGCGAGCGCCTGTCCGCCGCCGATGGCGAACGCATCGTGCGCCTGGTCGCGCATCATGTCGGCGCGGAAGTCCATGCCCGCAGCCCGCGCGTCTCGGCCGAGCTTCCCGAAACCGGGGAGCGGTTCGAGGGCCTGCTTCCGCCAGTCGTTGCCGCGCCCGCCTTCGCCATCCGCAAGCCTGCCGTCGCGGTGTTCAGTTTGGCCGATTATGTGGCGGCCGGCGTCATGTCCGCCGAGCAGGCGGAAACGCTGCGCGCCGCCGTCCAGTCCCGCGCCAATATCTTGGTGGCGGGCGGCACGTCCACCGGGAAGACCACACTGACCAACGCGCTGCTCGCCGAGGTGGCGAAGGGCGCGGATCGCGTCGTCATCATCGAGGACACCCGCGAGCTGCAATGCGCCGCGCCGAACCTTGTGGCGATGCGAACGAAGGATGGCGTCGTCAGCCTGTCGGACCTTGTGCGGTCCTCGCTGCGCCTGCGGCCCGACCGCATCCCCATCGGCGAGGTGCGCGGTCCTGAAGCCCTCGACCTGCTCAAAGCCTGGGGAACGGGACACCCCGGCGGCATCGGCACCATCCATGCCGGTTCCGGCATCGGCGCGCTGCGCCGCCTTGAACAGCTCATCCAGGAGGCTGTCGTCACGGTCCCGCGCGCCCTGATCGCGGAAACCATCGACCTTGTTGCCGTCCTTTCCGGGCGCGGTTCCGCGCGCCGGCTGGCTGAACTCGCCCGCGTCGAAGGGCTGGGGCCGGACGGCGATTACCGCATCACGCATCCCATCCCTTCGGCAATCCCCACCAACACAGGAGAATCTTCATGATCCGCACGTTTTCGCGCGGCTATCGCTTCGCCGCGACCGCCGCATCCACCCTTGCCATCAGCCTCATGCTCGCCCCGGCCGCCCATGCGTCGGGATCGTCGATGCCGTGGGAGCAGCCGCTTCAGCAAATCCTTCAGTCCATCGAGGGGCCGGTCGCCAAGATCGTCGCCGTCATCATCATCATCGCCACCGGCCTCACGTTGGCTTTCGGCGATACCAGCGGCGGGTTCAGGCGATTGATTCAGATCGTTTTCGGCCTGTCCATCGCCTTCGCGGCGTCGAGCTTTTTCCTGTCGTTCTTTAGCTTCGGCGGCGGGGCGCTCGTTTGATGGCGGGCGGCCTCGAACAACTGGACGCGGTGCCGGGCTTCACGGTCCTGGTCCACCGGGCGCTGACCGAGCATATCCTGCTCGGCGGCGCACCGCGCGCCATCGCCATCATGAACGGAACGCTGGCCGGGGCCGTGGGCCTCGGCCTGCGCCTCTGGCTGGTCGGCATCGCCATTTGGGCCATCGGGCATTTCGCGGCCGTGTGGGCGGCCAAGCGCGATCCCCAATTCGTCGAGGTCGGGCGCAGGCATCTGCGCATCCCCGGCCATCTGGCGGTGTGAGGGCGGGGCCATGATGAACCTTGCAGAATACCGCCGCACCGCATCCCGTCTCGCCGACTATCTGCCCTGGGCGGCATTGGTCGGCTCCGGCGTCGTCTTGAACAAGGACGGCTCATTCCAGCGCACCGCGAAGTTTCGCGGTCCCGATCTGGATTCCGCCGTCGCGGCCGAGCTGGTCGCGGTCGCCGGCCGCATCAACAACGCCGTGCGCCGCCTCGGATCGGGCTGGAGCATCTTCGTCGAGGCGCAGCGCAGCGAGGCCGCGACCTATCCCGACAGCATGTTTCCCGACGCGGCATCCGCGCTGGTCGATGCCGAGCGCAAAGCCGGTTTCGAGGAAGCAGGCGCGCATTATGTGTCGGGGTATTTCCTGACCTTTCTCTGGTTGCCGCCCGCCGAGGAAGCGGCAAGGGCGGAAAGCTGGCTCTATGAGGGCCGCGAGCAATCCGGGGTAAACCCGCACGAATTGCTGCGCGGTTTCGTGGACCGCACCGACCGCGTTCTGGCGCTGCTCGACGGCTTCATGCCGGAGTGCCGATGGCTCGATGACGCCGGCACGCTGACCTATCTCCATTCGACGGTTTCCACGAACCGGCATCGCGTGCGCGTGCCGGAAGTGCCGATGTATCTCGACGCGCTGCTGGCCGACCAGCCGCTGACCGGCGGGCTGGAGCCGCGCCTTGGCGGTGCGCATCTGCGCGTCCTGACCATCGTGGGATTCCCGACCGCGACGACGCCGGGCCTGCTCGACGAAATGAACCGGCTGCCGTTCCCCTACAGGTGGAGCACGCGGGCGATCCTGCTCGACAAGACCGATGCCACGCGCCTGCTCACCAGGATCAGGCGGCAATGGTTCGCCAAGCGGAAGTCTGTCGCCGCGATCCTCAAGGAAGTGATGACGAACGAGGCGTCCGCTCTGGTGGACACCGACGCAGCCAACAAGGCGCTCGACGCCGACATGGCCTTGCAGGAACTCGGGGCGGACGTGGCGGGTATGGCCTATGTCACCGCCACGGTGACGGTTTGGGACGATGATCCCCGCCTGGCCGATGAGAAATTGCGCCTGGTCGAGAAGATCGTTCAGGGCCGCGACTTCACCGCCATGGCCGAGACGGTCAACGCCGTTGACGCATGGCTCGGCAGCCTGCCGGGACATGCCTACGCCAACGTGCGCCAGCCGCCCATCAGCACTTTGAATCTCGCCCACATGATCCCGCTATCGGCGGTGTGGGCGGGGCCGGAACGGGACGAGCATTTCGGTGCACCCCCTTTGCTCTTTGGAAAGACCGAAGGCTCAACCCCGTTCCGGCTAAGTCTGCATGTCGGCGACGTAGGCCACACCCTTGTCGTCGGCCCCACGGGCGCGGGCAAATCCGTGTTGCTCGCCCTCATGGCCTTGCAGTTCCGGCGCTATGCGGCCAGCCAAGTCTTCGCCTTCGACTTCGGAGGCAGCATCCGCTCCGCCGCGCTCGCCATGGCAGGAGACTGGCACGATCTTGGCGGCGGGCTGACCGAAGGTTCGGACGCTTCCGTTTCGCTCCAGCCGCTCGCCCGCGTCCATGACACCTATGAGCGCGCATGGGCCGGCGACTGGATCGCCGCCATCCTCATGCGCGAGGGCATGACGATCACGCCGGAGGTGAAGGAGCATATCTGGACGGCCCTGACATCGCTGGCGTCCGCGCCGGTTGGCGAGCGCACCATCACCGGCCTCGCGGTCCTGTTGCAAAGCAACGACCTCAAACAAGCCCTTCGGCCTTATTGCGTCGGCGGCGCCTATGGCCGGTTGCTCGACGCGGAGACGGAACATCTTGGCGCGGCGGATGTGCAAGCCTTCGAGATCGAGGGCCTTGTCGGAACCGGCGCGGCCCCGGCGGTGCTGGCCTATCTCTTTCATCGCATCGGCGACCGGCTCGACGGGCGGCCCACGCTGCTCATCATCGACGAGGGCTGGCTTGCGCTGGACGACGAGGGGTTCGCCGGCCAGCTCCGCGAATGGCTCAAGACGTTGAGAAAAAAGAACGCCTCGGTCGTCTTCGCCACGCAGTCGCTATCCGACATCGACGGCAGCAACATCGCGCCCGCCATCATTGAAAGCTGCCCGACGCGGCTCCTGCTTCCGAACGAGCGCGCCATCGAGCCGCAGATTACCGCGATCTACAGGCGGTTCGGATTGAATGACCGCCAGATCGAGCTTGTCGCCCGCGCGACGCCGAAGCGGGAATACTACTGCCAGTCGCGGCGCGGCAATCGTCTGTTCGAGCTTGGCCTGTCCGAAGTCGGCCTCGCGCTCTGCGCCGCATCCGCCAAATCCGACCAGACGCTCATTGCGCAGATCGTCGCCGAACACGGCCGCGACGGCTTCCTCGCCGCATGGCTGCGCGAGCGCGGCGTCGATTGGGCGGCCGACCTGATCCCGAACCTCACCAATCTTGCCGACCGGACGGAATCCGCCGCGCCGGCCCGGCTCGATACCCACCCCACACAGGAGATTCTTCCATGACCTATTCCAAGAATGTCGGGGCCTCTGCCCTCGCGCTGGCGCTCGCCATGCCTGTCGCGCTTTCGCCCATGCTGGCAAGCCCGGCCCATGCGCAATTCGGTTTCGGCCGGATTGTTTATGACCCGAGCAACTATGCGCAAAACCTGCTCACCGCCGCTCGGACGCTGGAGCAGATCAATAACCAGATCACCAGCCTTCAGAACGAAGCGCAGATGCTCATCAATCAGGCCCGCAATCTGGCGAGCCTGCCGTATTCGTCGCTCCAGCAACTCCAGCAGAACGTCAGCCGCACCCAGCAGCTTCTCGGGCAGGCGCAGAATATCGCCTTCGAGGTCGGCCAGATCGACCAGGCGTTCCAGCAGCAATACGGCAACGTCTCGCTTTCAACGACCGACGCCCAGCTTGTCGCCGATGCGCGCAGCCGGTGGGAAAACACGGTCGGCGGCTTGCAGGACGCCATGCGCGTTCAGGCGGGCGCGGTCGGTAATATCGACACCAACCGCGCCGAGATGGCCGAGCTGGTCGGCCAGAGTCAGGGCGCAACCGGCGCGCTGCAAGCCACGCAGGCGGGCAACCAGCTTCTCGCCCTCCAGTCGCAACAGCTTTCCGACCTGATCGCGGTCATTTCCGCAAATGGCCGTGCCGACGCGCTGACGGAGGCGGAACGCGCCGCCGCCGCCGAGCAGGGCCGCGAACAGCGCCGCCGCTTCCTCACGCCGGGCAGCGGATACCAGCCGGGCAATGCGCAGATGTTCAACGGCAACAACTGACCGGGAGGCTCGCCATGGACGGCAAGATGCTGGCCCGCCTCGGGGCCGTGGTGTTCATCGCCATCGCCGTCACGGCGACCGCAATAGACATGGCGCGGAAGGACGAACCTTCCGCGCCGCCCCCCGCCTCGGCCTTCCAGTCGCCAGCCGATCCCCTGCGCGAAACCCTGCGCCGCTGCCAGCAGCTCGGCGAGGCGGCGACGAGTGACGCCGACTGCCTCGCCGCGTGGGCGCAATCCCGTGACCGCTTCCTCGGCCGCCCGTCAGCACCCGCCACGCCGCAATCCGGCGAAGGACGCTGACCATGGGGAACACCGGCGTCATCGACTCGTTTCTAGGGGTCTTCACCAGCTACATCGACAGCGGGTTTGGCCTGTTGTCCGGCGAAGTCGCCTTCATCGCCACCACGTTGATCGTCATCGACGTGACGCTCGCCGCGCTGTTTTGGGCCTGGGGCGCGGATGACGACATCATCGCCCGGCTGGTCAAAAAGACCCTGTTCGTCGGCGTCTTCGCCTACATCATCGGCAACTGGAACAACCTCGCGCGCATCGTCTTCGAGAGCTTCGCCGGCCTCGGCCTCATGGCGTCCGGCACCAGCTTTTCCGTCACCGACCTGATGCGGCCGGGCCGCGTCGCACAGACCGGCCTCGACGCGGGCCGCCCGCTGCTCGAATCCATTTCCGACCTGATGGGCTGGATCGCCTTCTTCGAGAACTTCATCCAGATCGCTTGCCTGCTGTTCGCATGGGCGCTGGTGGTGCTGGCCTTCTTCATTTTGAGCATCCAGCTTTTTGTCACCCTGATCGAGTTCAAATTGGTGACGCTCGCCGGCTTCGTGCTGATCCCCTTCGGCCTGTTCGGCAAGACCGCCTTCATGGCTGAGAAGGTCTTGGGCAACGTGGTGTCGTCCGGCATCAAGGTCTTGGTCCTTGCAGTCATCATCGGCATCGGCTCGACGCTGTTTTCGCAATTCACGGCCGGCTTCGGCGGTGCCACGCCGACCATCGACGACGCCATGGCAATCGTGCTGGCGGCCTTGGCGCTGCTCGGCCTCGGCATATTCGGGCCGGGCATCGCCCGGCATCGTGAGTGGTGGGCCGCAGCTCGGCGCGGGCGCGGCCGTGGGCACCGGCCTCGCTGCCGGCGGCATGGTGCTTGCGGGCGGCGCGGCCGCCGGTGGCGGGGCGATGCTTGCCGCGAAGGGCGGTGCCGCTGCCCTGTCCGGCGGGGCCGCGGCCGTTCGCGGCGGTGCCGCCACTGCGGGCGCGGCAACCGCAGCCTATAGCGTCGGCTCGCTCGGCCAGTCCGGCGCGGCAGGCGTCGCGTCTGGCCTCGGAGGCGTCGCCCGCGCCGCAGGTTCCGCCGCCATCTCGCCCCTCAAACGCGCCGCTGCCCGCGCTTCCGAGTCCGTCAAATCCAGCTTCTCCGCTGGCGCGAAGGCCGGCTTCGGCGCGACGGGCGGCGGCTCCACCATGGGAACGGTCGGCGGCGCAAGCACCGATGCAGCCGCCGCAGCATCCGGCCCGGCAGGCAGTCCCCCGGCCTGGGCGCAGCGGATGCGCCGCTCGCAGGCCGTGAACCACGGCACGACCATGGCCGCACACGCTGTCCGCTCCGGCGACGGCCACGGCGGCGGTTCCTCCATCAACCTTTCCGAAAGCGACCGCTCATGAGCATCTTCAAACGACCATCGACCCATTACGGCAAGACGCCGGAACCCGAGACGCCCTATCAAAAGGCCGCGCAGGCATGGGACGAGCGTATCGGCTCGGCCCGCGTTCAGGCGAAGAACTGGCGCTACATGGCCTTCGGCTCCCTGATCCTGTCGGCCGGATTCGCATCCGCGCTCGTGTGGCAATCGGCGCGCGGGACCGTGGTGCCGTGGGTGGTGCAGGTCGATAATCTCGGGCAGGCGCAGACCGTCGCGCCTGCGACCGCCGATTATCGGCCGACCGATCCGCAGATCGCGTTCCACCTCGGCCGCTTCATCGAGCAGGTCCGCGCGATCCCGTCCGACGCGATCATTGTCCGCCAGAACTGGCTTCGCGCCTATGAGTGGACGACCGACCGGGGCGCGGCGGCGTTGAACGATTACGCAAGGGCGAATGACCCCTTCGCCAAGGTCGGGCGGCAACAGGTCGCCGTCGAGGTGTCGAGCGTCATCCGGGCATCTCCGAACAGTTTCCGTGTCGCCTGGACCGAACGCCACTACGAGAACGGCCAGCTTTCCACGACCGAACGATGGACGGCCATCCTCACCATCGCCATCCAGCCGCCGCGCGACGCCGAACGGCTGCGCTCCAATCCGTTGGGCATCTATGTCAATGCAATCAACTGGTCGAGGGAGATGGGCCAATGACCCGCGCCATCAGCAAATCGACTGTCTCCGCGTTGCTCCTGTCCGCGACCATGCTGGCGGGCTGCGCCACCAACCGGACGCCGCAATTCAGCTATGACGCCAGCGTTCCGCCGTTGCCGACCGTGCAGGCCGCCGCGACGGATGACACGCCCCGGCCTCTGCATACGCCACCGGCCTGGACCGTGGCGCGGGGTGGCGAAGCAGCGGGAACGCCGGCGGGCCGTGTCGAGAACGCCAATGCCGCCGCCCGCGTCGAGCCGCGCCGGGAAGGCTATTACAACGCTGTCCAGATTTTCCCGTGGAGCGAAGGCGCGCTCTATCAGGTCTATGCGGCACCCGGTCAGATCACCAGCATCGCGCTTGAACCCGGCGAGTCGCTGACCGGCGCGGGACCGATTGCGGCGGGAGACACCGCCCGCTGGATTATCGGCGACACGGAATCCGGTTCGGGCGCGAACCGCCGCGTCCATATCCTCGTGAAGCCGACGCGACCCGACATCGCCACCAACCTTGTCGTGACCACCGACCGGCGCACTTACATGATCGAGCTGCGCGCACGGGAATCGCTCTACATGCCCGCCGTCGCCTGGGCCTATCCCGCGACGCCCGGCCAGCACCGAACCGTTCCGGCCGCGCCGATCATCCCCACCGAGGCGGCGCGGAACTATCGCTACGCCTTGCAGGTGCAGGGCGACAGCCCGCCATGGCGGCCGGTTTCCGTCTTCGACGATGGCCGGCGCGTCTATGTCGTCTTCCCGGCCGGGATCGTGCAGGGCGAGATGCCGCCCATCTTCGTGCTTGGCGCGAACGGCAAGCCGCAGATCGTCAATTCCCGAATCCATCAAAACGTCCTGATCGTGGACCGCCTGTTCGGCGCGGCCGAGCTGCGCCTTGGCAGCGGCAACCGCCAGCAGGTCGTCAGGATCGTCCGCACCAACCCGACGCAGGCCGCCGACGCGCAGCCCGCCAGCGCGACCGGAGGCTCCCCGTCATGACCGACAACACCATCACCGAAACCGCCGCGCCCATGCGCCTGCGCGCCGAAACGCCGCGCGTCACCCGCCTGTCCCGCAAGATGCTGGCGGGCGTCGGCGCGATTGCTTTGCTCGGTATCGGTGGGGCGCTGATCTATGCGCTCCAGACCCGCGACGGAGGGCCGGACGGCGGCGAACTCTACTCGACCAACAACCGGCAAACCGCCGATGGGCTGGCGGGCCTGCCGAGCGACTACAGCGGCCCGGTCCTGGGGCCGGCATTGCCGGGCGACCTCGGCCGTCCGATCCTCGATGCGCAGAACCGGGGCCAGCCGGTCGCGCCGCCCGTCATGACGACGCCCGCCGTCGATCCCGACGAACAGCGCCGTCTCGCCGAGGAAGAAGCCGCGCGCTTGAGCAACGTCTTTTTCCAGTCCGGCCCACGCACGGGATCGCCGGCCGGAACGGCCATGTCCGGCCTTGCCGGTCTTGGCCTTGGCGGCCAGCCGGACAGGCAGAACCGCCATACCGCTTTCCTCAATGGTCCGGTGGACCGGCAGACCGTTGCCCCGGATCGCGTCACGCCGCCGGCCTCGCCCTGGATACTACAGGCCGGGGCGGTGATCCCGGCCGCGCTCATCACCGGCATCCGCTCGGACCTGCCGGGGCAGATCACGGCGCAGGTGACGGAGAACGTCTATGACAGCCCGACCGGCAGCCTGCTCCTGATCCCGCAGGGAACGCGGATCATTGGTCAATACGATGATGGCGTGACCTTCGGCCAGCGCAGGGTGTTGCTGGTGTGGAATCGCCTGATCCTGCCGGGCGGCCGTTCCATCGTTCTGGAGCGCCTGCCGGGCGCGGACGCCAGCGGCTACGCCGGCCTTGAAGACGGGATCGACTACCACTGGTGGGATCTGATGAAGGCCGCAGGGCTGTCCATGCTGCTCGCGGTCGGAACCGAACTTGCCACCAGCGACGAGGACCGGCTTGTTCGAGCTATCCGTGACGGGGCGCAGGATACCGTCAATCAGGCGGGCCAGCAGATCGTGCAGCGCCAGTTGCAGGTTGCGCCGACGCTGACCATCCGGCCGGGCTTCCCGGTCAGGATCATCGTGACGCGCGACCTTGTGTTCGAGCCGGCAGGAGGCTGACCATGACCAAGCTGAAACTCGGCCCGCTGCCCGACGACAAGCCGGTGAAGGTGACGGTGGAGCTGCCCGCGCCGCTTCATCGCGATCTGATCGCCTATGCCGAGGTGCTGGCCCGCGAGCCGGGCCAGCCCGCCGCCGATCCCGTCAGGCTCATCGTGCCGATGCTGGAGCGGTTCATCGCCACGGATCGCGGCTTCGCCAAGGCACGGCGAACCGCAAGCTAGGACCGCCCGGCGGCAGGGGTGCCGCCAGCGCATCAACGCAAATGCGGCACGCTACAGGCCGCCGACCGCCCTCCATGGTTCGACTAATTCCGGGGCCTTCATCGCCCCGGAATCCACCAGAACCAAGGAGGATTCCATGTGCGCAGAGCGCCGCCGCGCCCGCAAAGGGCGGCCACGACAGCCGGTTCCCGAAACACTTCCCGACGATCTTTTCGACTATGCCGACGAACCCACGCCGGACGGCCGGGAGCGTCGCAGGTCGCCGCTTCGCATCGTGGATGTGGAATCGCTGCCCGTCTTCGACGACTGGCCGGAGAAGGTGCCGATCACCGAGGCAGAGCTTGAAATCTTCGAGCGGTATTTCGGTGATGTTCTCGACCGGCTGTTCGGCCCAATCGACGATCAGGGCTTGCCTTTGTTATCAACAGATGGTAACAATAAGCCATGAGCGAGGATCGTGACCCGAGCCTCGACACGCTTCTGGACCTCGACGGCCAGGTGCTTGTTGTCGATCCCGAGGGCGGCCATTGGGTGAAGTTCGTCGTCACCCGCGTTCCGGCATCGCCTTCAAGGCCGCACGGCCTCGATTATTCGCTCACGCTTCACGGGCCTTCGGGCGAACGGCTGGTCGGCTTCGACAATGCCCACCCGGTCGGCCGAGGCAGGCGGGGCGAGCCGATGGACCATCGGCACCGCCTCCAGACCGTGAAGCCCTACGCCTGGGAGGATGCGGCCACGCTGCTGGCCGATTTCTGGCAGGCGGTTGACGCGGTGTTGAAGGAGCGAGGCGTGATATGACCACATTGAAAGTCGGGATTGCCGACTACGAAGAAATGAAGGCCCGCACCATGCGGGTTGCAAGGGGCGAGGAAAAGCCCGCGCCCGACGATCCGAAGGTGTGGTTCACGTCTACGGAATCCTTCGCGCAAATCCTCTCCAGCGGGAACCGCGAGCTGCTGCGCGTCATCCATGAGCAGTCGCCCGGCTCACTGGAAGAACTGTCGCGGATCACGGGCCGGACCAAGCCGAGCCTGTCCCGGACCCTCAAGACGATGGCGGGTTACGGCCTTGTCCGCATGGAACCCGGCGAGGGCCGGAAGCTCATGCCGAAGGTGCTGCACGACCGCGTGGCGCTGGAGCTGCCGCTGATCGAGCGTCAGGCCGCGAAGGGAGGTGCGCTATGAATATGCAAAGTCCCCATGTCGCGCTGCGCGCCGCGCTCTACCTGCGCGTCTCGACGGCCCGGCAGGCCGAGCATGACGTGTCGATCCCCGACCAGAAGCGCCAGGGCGAAACCTATTGCGAGACGCGCGGCTACCAGCTTGTCGAGACATTCGTGGAGCCGGGCAACAGCGCCACGAACGACCGCCGCCCCGAGTTCCAGCGGATGATAGAGGCTGCGACCGCCAAGCCGGCATCGTTCGATGTCGTCGTGGTTCACAGCTTCTCGCGCTTCTTCCGCGACGAATTTGAAATGGAGTTCTATTACCGCAAGCTGGCGAAGAACGGCGTGAAGCTGGTTTCGATCACGCAGGAGCTTGGCGACGATCCGATCCATGACATGATGCGCCGGATCATGTCGCTGTTCGACGAATACCAGTCGAAGGAGAACGCCAAGCACGTCCTGCGCGCCTTGAAGGAGAACGCCCGGCAAGGCTTCTGGAACGGCTCGCTGCCGCCTATCGGCTACCGCGTCGTCGATGCCGAGCAGCGCGGCGCGAAGATGAAGAAGAAGCTGGAGATCGACCCGCTCCACGCCGACACCGTGCGGCTGATCTTCCGCCTCGCATCGGAGGGCGATGGCACGTCCGGCCCCATGGGTGTCAAGAACATCGTCAGCCACCTGAACAAGCACCGCATGCTCACCCGCAACGGCGGACGTTGGGGTATCGGCCAGCTTCACCGCGTCCTGACCCGGCGCACCTATATCGGTGAGCATCGCTTCAATCGTCGTTCCAAGAAGGGCGAGGTGAAGCCCGAGGAAGAAGTCGTCACCGTTGCCGTGCCGCCGCTGATCGAGCTTGAGGTATTCGAGGCGGTGCAGAGGCGCTTGCAGGTCAACAATCCGAAGGTGACGCCGCCGCGTGTCGTCAGCGGCCCGAACCTGCTGACCGGCATTTGCCATTGCGGCAACTGCGGCGGGGCCATGACGCTGCGCACCGGCAAGAACGGCCGCTATCGCTATTATGCCTGCTCGATCCGGGCGCGGCAGGGCGAAACGGGCTGCAAGGGTCGCGCGATCCCGATGGACAAGCTGGACCGCATCGTGGTCAGCCACATCGAGGAAAGGCTGCTCGACCCCGAGCGGATCGAAGACATTCTTGCCTCGCTTCTGGATCGCCGCCAGGAGGGCGTCGAGCGGCGCAGCCAGCACATCGCCGAGTTGAACCAGCGCGCGGCCGAGGCCGACAACCGCCTCAAGCGCCTCTATGACGCCATAGAAGCCGGTTCGCTCGACCCGGCCGAGTCTTCCCTTGGCGAGCGCATCGCGGGCCTCACGGCGCTACGGGATCAGGCGCGGGCCGATGCCACGCGGATAGAAGCCATGCTCGCCAGCTCCACCCACCAGCGCCTCACAGGGGCGGCCGTGCGGGAACTGGCGAGCGAAGCGCGCACCCGGCTCCGGCTCGATAAGGGCGGCTATCGGCGGGATCACGTCCGGGCCTTCGCGCAGCGCGTCGAGGTCGCGGACGACGCGATCTATCTCAAAGGGAACAAAAACGTCCTGTTGCGAACGCTGGTAGCAACAAAGGGAGGGAAATCGGCGGGAATCGGCGTTCCCGGTTTTATACCGAAGTGGCGGAGGGAGCGGGATTCGAACCCGCGATACGGTTGCCCGTATACACACTTTCCAGGCGTGCGCCTTCAACCACTCGGCCACCCCTCCGGAGCCGGGGCTGGCCCGGCTGTAGGAACCGGTCTGGCCAAAGCCATGTCCCTTTCGGGCAGCGTCCGGTTCTGGCGGCGATGTATACCGCAAGATGCGCCAAGCGCAAGGGGCGGCGGTCGACGTTGAGGGGCTGTCCACCAGCGATTGCCGCCCGCTAGCCTGTCGTGCGCCCTGAAGGCGCGGTGGCGGCTGTCCGTCATGACGCCCTCCGGTAGCCAGTACGCGGTTACCGGCGCGCCTGACCTTGCCGGATTTCACCGGAGCGATGCGCGCCCAGTCCTGGCGGGGGCCTGGGACGCCATGACCGGGCGTCGTGCCAGGGCGTGAAGGCGCCGGCTCACGGGCGACCTGCACATCGCCAGTGAGCGGGACGCCGGGACTTGCAGGATATACGGCGCTCCGTCCAGGCGACTCCATGTCCAAGTGATCTGGACTGATCGGGCCTGATGCACGGAGCCGTGCTGTGGCGTTTCCCCGGGGGGAGCGGATTCCCGGGGGGGCGGATCCGAAACGCCGGAGGGGCCTGGCGGCGGTGCTCCCCTGGGAAATCCTGGGGCGCTGCTGGCCATGGCTGGCGCCCGTGCGCGCCAGCGCGCCCTGGGGGAACAGGCCCGCAGGATCAATGGCGCTTGCCGGTGAAGCAGCTTGCCTGTGGAGGAGCTTGCCGGCGAGTTCCATTTGCTTGCGGGCGCCGCCCCGACCTGCGTCATGGGCAGATTTCATCGGGGACGTATGCCCTGGCGGCAGACGCCATGCGGGTGCCTGTCATGCGGGTGACTGCCGTGCGCGACCGCCGGGCCCGAGGGTCAGGCGGCCGGCGGGGCCGGCTGCGTTGGGGGCGGCGCGGTTTCCGCCTGGGGGGGCGGCTGTTGCGCTGGCGCCGTGGTTGCCGCTGGCTGCGTCGCAGGCTGCGCCGGGGTGGTTTCCTGCGTCGCAGCCTGCGACGGGGACGCCATCATCACCGGCTTGGGCGCGGCGACAATGCCATTGTCGCGAAACGCCTGTTGCACGGCGAGGTAAACCTTTCTGCGAATGATGAACTGCTTGCCGGCGCGCGCCTTGAACTTGCCGCGCACAAGCAGCGTACCGTCCTCCACATTGGCGATGCCCTGGCTCTTGAAGGTTTCCAGCAGGTCGTCCGCGAACTCCGGGTCGGTCGCCAGCTTGGCGCCGATCTGCTTGAAAAGTTTCCGGACCTGTTCGACGTCGGTGTCGAAGGCCACCCGGAACACCAGCTTTTCGATGACCCAGTCGCGGCTGAAGTTCTGGATCTTGCCGATCTGCCCATAGGGCACGGTGGCGATGGCCCCGCGCGGATGACGCAGGCTGACCGAGCGGATGGAAATGCGCTCGACCGTGCCCTTGGAGCCGGACGTCTCGATGTATTCGCCCATCCGGAATGCGTCGTCGATGAGGAAGAACAGGCCCGACACGATGTCCTTCACCAGGGTCTGTGAGCCGAAGCTGATCGCGAGGCCGAAGACGCTGAGGCCGGTGACGATTGGCCAGATGTTCATGCCCAGCAGAAGCAGGATGGTGAGGCCGGCCAGCAGGACAATCAGCGCCCGGGCGGTGCCCCCCAACAGGGGGAACAGCGTCTCCAGCCGCGTGCTGGGCGCATGAAGCTCATCGTTGTGGGCGGCGCTCTGGTGTCCCCGTCTGGTCAGACGTTCAAAGCCGATGCCCGTGGCGTTCCAGCCCCAGGCGGCGGCAACGGCGATGACGGCCAGCGAAATGGAACGCCATTCAGCCTCACCGGAGTGAACCCCCAGCGCCACCAGCGCCGGCAGGGCCCACTGGAAGCCAATGGCAATCAGCGCCAGCAGCACAAAGGCGAACCGGCTGGTGCGGTAAAGCGCCGTGAGGGGCACGCTGTCGGTGGTGGTGCGCTCCCGCTCCCTGGCCCACTCCGCCAGCATGGCGTCGATATGTGGGGTCAGCAGCAACAGCAGCAGTGTCAGCAGCAGCGGCAGGCCAGGCAGGGGGTGCGCCACGGTGATGGAGATTTGCAGGGCGGTAAATGTGCCAACGGCCGCGATCATCGCAATGAATGGCCAGGCGATGGCGAAGCGGAGCCGGCCCACCGTCCTCGGCGGCGGCCCGGCGACCGCCGCAGTGACGGGCTGGCGAAACCACCAGTAGGCGAACACGCTGATGACAAGGACAGGTATGCTGACGAGAACTGACGTGGCGATGTCAATCAGGCCAGGGCTGGCGCGCAGGCCCCGCAAGGTCGATATGGTGGCAAGGCCAAGGACGCCCCAGATGAACGCGGCGCTCACCAGTTCGCTGAACCTGCGAAGCCGCCGGCGCGCCAGCGTCGGGGCCCAGCTGGCGGAAAGAATGGTGGTGAAGGCGTGTCGCCCGGCAAGGCCGACGATGGCGGCGCCGCTCCACAGGATGATGAGCTGCCGCGTCGGCACATCGCGGGTGACGATCCGGCTGGCGATGATGACCGCGACGACGGCGAGCAGGATGGCGCCGGTCGCCCTCAGCAGCCTGCCGAAGCGCGCGCCGCGCCGAACCATGATCTCGCGGGCGATCAGCAGCGCCACCACGCCGCCGGCGGCCGAGAGGGCGGCGACCAGCACGGTCAGGAGCGGATTGCGTCCGTCAGCGTGCATGGAGACCAGCAGATCGGCCCAGTCGGAGCCGATCCGGTAGGTGTTGCCGATGCGGCGCAGGATGCCCTCGTGCAGCACCGTGGCGATCTGGTTGACGCCTTCGGCGACTGCATTTGCGTCGGTTTCGATCTCGTCTGGGGACTGTCCCTGCGCCACGCCGGTCGCTCCTGTATCGCCGATATTCTGATGGCGTTTTCACCGTAGCCGCGCACCGTGAAAACGTCTCGTGTTCCTTGCATGGAGCCTTTTGGGGCAAGACGGCGCCGGCCTTGCGTGAAAGCCGCCGGCGTCTCCCCAGCTCCAGTTCAGTCGCGCATCGCAACCTGACTGGCTCCCCGATGTCGTTGTGAAGCGCGCGCAAGTGATTATCAAGCAGGGCGCGCGGTCTTCTGGCAGGACGGTTTACGGGCGGCCCGCCATTGCCGGGCGCGGTAACTTGCGCGCGGGCGGTGTTGCGCGCCGGCGGATGCGGGGCGGCGTCCGTACAGCGCGCCGGAACATGATGCTGGCGGGGAGGCAACGTCCTGCCGGCTGGCCAATGCACCCCTTCCTTGCGTATGCTGGCGGCGTTTTTGGGTATTTTTCAATAAAATGCCAAAATTTGAAAGAGGTTGTTGAATTTTACATGCTGGATTTTCTGAGCGTCAGGACGGAATGGCCGTGGCTGGATACGGTCATCTTCGTCGGTGGGTTGCTGCTGCTGGCCCTGGTGGTGAATTTTGCCATGAAGAGCCTGCTGCTGCGGGGCTACAACCGGGTGATGGCGCGCACCGCCCTGGGGCGGGATCCGGAACTCCGGCGCCACCGCGTGCTGGAGCGGCTGGCGCTGGCTGCGCCGGCGCTGGTGATCTCGGCCGGGGTCGGCCTGACGCCGCACGCGCCTGAAGCGTTTGTCACCGTAGCCCGCAATGTCGCCAATGCGGTGATTGTGCTGGCCCTGGGGCTGGCCGCCGGCGCGGCCCTCGATCTTGTGGACGTTGTCTATCACCGGCGTCCCGAGGCGCGGAAGCGGCCGATGAAGGGCTATTTCCAGATCCTGAAGATCGCGCTCTATGTCATCATGGCGCTGCTGATGATCGCGACGATCATCGACCGCTCGCCGATCATCCTGCTGTCAGGTCTGGGCGCCATGGCGGCGGTGCTGATCCTGGTGTTTCAGGACACCCTGCTGTCGCTGGTGGCCGGCATCCAGATTTCATCCACGGACATGGTGCGGGTTGGCGACTGGATCGAGGCGCCGGCGGAGGGCGCCGATGGGGATGTGATCGAGATCGCCCTGCACACGGTGAAGGTGCAGAACTGGGACAAGACCATCACCACCGTGCCGATCCGGAAACTGGTCACCGGCAGTTTCAGGAACTGGCGCGGCATGCGCGAGGCCGGTGGCCGCCGCATCAAGCGCGCCCTGAACCTTGACCAGACCAGCATCCGCTTTCTCGATGCGGAGGATGTGCGCCGCCTCGGCGCATTGCGCCTGCTGAGGGACCATCTGGCCCGCAAGCAGGTGGATATCCTGCAATGGAACGAACAGCTTGGCGCGAATGACGCGGCGCCGGCCAACTGTCGTCGCCTCACCAATATCGGCGCGTTTCGCGCCTATGTGGAGGCTTATCTGCGCACGCATGCGCAATTGCGCCAGGATCTGACAATCATGGCGCGGCAGTTGCCGCCCGGGCCGGAGGGGCTGCCCATGGAGGTGTATTGCTTCACCGATACGGTGGTCTGGACGGAATATGAAGGCATTCAGGCCGACATCTTCGACCACCTGTACGCCATCCTGCCGGAGTTCGACCTGCGGGTGTTCCAGAGCCCGGCGGGCGCTGACCTGCGGGCCATGTCGGCCGGGACCGGGCGACGACGGCCGGCGGAGCGCATGGGCGGCCACGCCCGCGCGATGGCTGGGGCTGGAGCCGACGCGGAGTGATCCGGCTGTTGCCGGACCTGCGCGCGCTTGCGGCGCTGGCAGTCGTTGCGGCCGCCGCATTCAGAACGGGGAGGTTTCGTCCCTGTCGCGCTTGCGGAACGCCAGCATCATGACAAAGCCGCCGACCAGGCCCGTGATGGAGGCTGGCGCCGCCAGGGCCGTGGTCACCGCGCCGCCGGCCAGGGCGCCGGCGATTCCCGAAACGCTGGCGGTGAGGCGGTCGCCGCCAGCGGTGACGATGGCGTCGAGCGCGCCGTGCAGCGTCACCGGGGACCAGGCGTCATTGGCCAGGTAGCGCGTCACGTCAATGACCAGCGCAACGAACCCGCCGACAACCGAGAGGAAGCCCAGAAATCTCAGGATCGCGCGCATGTTCCCCAACCGTTGCCGAGCGGATTGTGTCCCCGCGAAGCACTGCTTCGCTACGGGAAAATACTTCAGTTCAAGGAGATGGGGCAAATGTCCGGCGTCGCCGGAGCAGGTTTGCCGCCGCCATTCGGGCGACAGCGCCGCCGTGACAAGGATGGCGTTATCAGGCCCGGAGCGCTACACCCTCTGGCGCACAGGGTAAACAGGCGGGCCGATTCCGCGTCAAGCAAGGGTTAAGGTAGGGCATGGCCTGGTCGCCGCAGCAGGAAGACGCTCTCAACGCCGTCGCGCGCTGGCTGAAGAAGGGCTCCCCCCAGGTATTCCGCCTGTTCGGTTACGCCGGCACGGGCAAGACCACCCTGGCCCGCCACATCGCGGAAGGCGTTGACGGCGAAGTGGCGTTCGGCGCGTTCACCGGCAAGGCCGCCCTGGTCATGCGCTCCAAGGGCTGCACCGACGCGGCCACCATCCACTCCATGATCTACCGTTCGCGCGGGGTGGAGGAGGAGGCGCCGACCTTCGTCATCAACCACAGCGGCAACGCCTCGAAGGCCAGCCTGATCATCATCGATGAATGCTCGATGGTTGATGAGGAGCTGGGCCGCGATCTCGAATCGTTCAACACGCCGATTCTGGTGCTGGGCGACCCGGCGCAGTTGCCGCCCGTGAAAGGCGGCGGCTATTTCACCGCCGACGCGCCGGATGTGATGCTGACCGAAGTGCACCGTCAGGCCAAGGATGATCCCATCGTCCACCTGTCGATGATCGCCCGCGAGGGCGGCGACATCGCTTTGGGCGACTACGGCGAAACCCGCGTCATCTCCCGGCGCGACATCGACGCCGGGGCCATTCTGGCGGCGGACCAGGTGCTGGTGGGCATGAACCGCACCCGCAGGCTTTATAACGGCCGGATCCGCGAGCTGCTCGGCTACCGCGACCCCATGCCAGGCGTTGGGGAGAAGCTGGTTTGCCTGCGTAACGACCGCGCCAAGGGCCTGCTGAACGGCGGCGTTTTCAGGGTGCGCAGCAATCGCGGCGAGTCGAAGGGCCTGGTGCAGCTCACCGTGCAGCCGGATGAAGACATTGGCGGCCGCTCGGCCAAGGTGAAGGTGCTGCGCGAATTCTTCGAGGGCGGGGAGGAAGCGCTGCCCTGGGAGATCCGCCGCCGCTCGGATGAATTCGACTATGGCTATGCCCTGACGGTGCACAAATCCCAGGGCTCGCAATGGGACAATGTGGTGCTGTTCGATGAAAGCTACGCGTTTCGCGAGCACCGCCACCGCTGGCTTTACACCGCCATCACCCGCGCGGCGCGCAAGCTGACGGTGGTGGTGTGATGTTTTCGGCGATGGGCTGTATGGCGCGGCGGGCTGGCCAGCAGCCTGTTCAGATCATGACGTAGTTTTTGAACAGCAGGTCGATCTCGTGGACGTCATTCCGGTGTTGGGATTCGAACACTGTCGCCTGAATGTTGGTGCATGGCGTGAAATTGTTGACCGTCAAGGTTCCGATCGTATTGCTGCCCGTTACGGTGAAGTCGGCGCCGCCCGCCCACCATGGATACCGGGTTCCATCCTTGCCCTGGCCTATGTAGATGGTGCTGCTGCAGGGCGCCATGCCGGGTGTGGTGACGATGACATTGACGCCAAAGAAGAAATACATGCCCCCAGGTCGGGTCGATGTGTATGGCGCGAAGATATGATCCCAGCCGCCGCAGGCATTGATGAAGGACGACTGGATATCGCTGCTCGCGCCTCCGTCGGCGTTCTGGTTAATGAACCACGATACAATGCTTGGGTCATCTCCGGCATGAGGCCCGTCAAGGCTTGGTTCGCTTGCGCCAGAGGATTGTTGTATGGAGCCTGGCGCGATTTGAAGCGTGATGAGGCTGGATGTCTGAAGGTACAGTTGTTGCGAGTCGCTTTGACTGGTGACGGGTGGCATGTGCATTCTCCAGTTTCTGGGTGAATACTATGCTAATCCGTCTGGGATATGGGCTTATTATTCGGTCATATGACTTGCGCCGTCTCTGGCGATAGTTTCGCCAGGGCAAGCGCGTGGCTGCGCGCCGTCGCCAGCAGTTCGTCCGACAGTTCCGGATTAACCCCCGCGACGCTGCGGGCCAGCGACAGGCCGCCGACCAGCGTCGCCAGCAGGGCGATCGCCTGGGCGCGGGCCGACCGGACGCTGCCGTCGCTGTGCGCATCTGGCGTCGCGAAGGCCAGGGCAAGGTCGGTCAGATAGCGCTCCAGCCCATCGGCGTAGGCGCGGCGCACTTCGGCGTCCTCGCGCGAAACGTCGGCGCCGAAGGCGACCATCGGGCAGGAGGCGCCGCTGGCGTCGCGCGCCCTGGGCGAGAGGTAGTGGGCAATATAATCGTCCAGCGCCGCGCGTCTCGCCGCCGCATCTGGGCCTTCGCCGATCCGCGCCAGCCGCGCGACGGCGAGGTCAAAATTGTGCGCGAGTGCGCAGGCCTGCAGATCGGTTTTGGATGAGAAGTGATTGTAGAAGCCGCCGTGGGTCATGCCGGCGGCGCGCATGAGTTCGGCGACGCTGGGGCCGTCGAGGCCCCGCTCGCGAAACAGCCGCGAGGCCTGGGCCACTACTTCCGCCTTGTTCGCCTCCGCTTTCTTCCGGCTGATGCGCATGACGAAAGCCTGCCCTCCTTGCCCTGCCAGGGCGGGCCAGAATGGCCGCCGCAGACGGGTCAGATCAAACCATGGCGCGGTCTCCGCCAGCGGAGCCTGCCCCGGATCATGTCCGGGGCGCCCGGACGGAATTGCCTGCCGCCATCGACGCCAGGAAGCCTGTCGGGCCTCTTGACGAATGATGATGCTTGTCATCATTGATTGATGACGATTATCATCATAGCGGCCGCCGCCACCTGTGTCGAGCGGATCGCAGCTTTACCGGCCCGTGGCCGCACTCTGGAGTGAAATATCATGCTGGCGCAGACAATGGCGGCCGCACTGGCGCGACGCGGGCTTCACTACGGCTGGGTCGTGGTGACGGTTACCTTCCTCACCAGCCTCAGCATCGCCGGAACCGTTGGGCTTGGCGGCGTGTTCATCACGCCCATGGCGCGGGAATTTGGCTGGAACGCCGCCGATCTGTCGAGCGTCTTCGCCATCCGTCTGTTGCTGTTCGGTCTGATGGCGCCCTTCGCCGCCGCCTTCATGGAACGCTATGGCGTCCGCAACATCATCGTGCTGGCGCTGGCGCTGGTGATCGGCGGCATGGCCGCCGGCGTCGTGGCGACCAGCCTGTGGCAGTTCGTGCTGCTGTGGGGCGTGGTGGTTGGTTTCGGCACCGGGCTCACCGCGATGGTGCTGGGCGCCACGGTGGCCAGTCGCTGGTTCGAGGAGCGTCGCGGCCTGGTGCTCGGCCTGCTGACGGCGGCGGTGGCCACCGGCCAGCTTGCCTTCCTGCCGCTCGCCGCCTGGCTGACCGAGCATTTTGGCTGGCGCATGGCCCTGGCCCCCACCATGATTTCGCTGGGGCTGGCCGCCGTGCTGGTGCTGCTGTTCATGCAGGACAGGCCGGCCGATGTTGGCCAGCGCGCCTTTGGCGCGGCGCCGCTGCGTCCAGGCGAGACGCCGGCCCCGCCGCCCGCCCGCACGGGCAATGTCGGGGCGGCGGTGGCGCGGGCATTCAGCATTTTGAACGAGAGCGCCCGCAGCCTGCCATTCTGGGTGCTGTTTGGCACCTTCTTCATCTGTGGCCTCAGCACCGCCGGCCTGGTGCAGACCCACTTCATTTCCCTGTGCGGCGACTTCGGCATGCCCCAGGTCGACGCCGCCTCGACCCTGGCGATGATGGGCGCCTTCGATTTCGTTGGCACCATTCTCTCCGGCTGGTTGTCCGACCGTTACAACAACCGCAACCTGCTGTTCTGGTACTACGGTCTGCGCGGCCTGTCGTTGCTGTGGCTGCCGCAGAGCGCCTTCACCTTCTACGGCCTGTCGCTGTTCGCCATGTTCTATGGTCTTGACTGGGTGGCGACGGTGCCGCCAACGGTCAAGCTGGCCGGCCGCTATTTCGGCGCCGAGAAGGCTCCGCTGGTGTTTGGCTGGATTTTCGCCGGCCACCAGATCGGCTCCGCGGTCGCGGCCTGGGGCGGGGGGCTATCGCGCACCCTGCTCGCCAGCTATCTGCCGGCCTTCTACATCGCCGGCGTCATGTGCCTTGTCGCGGCCGCCTCGGTGTTCCTGTTGCGGGACAGGCGGGCGCCGGCGCGGGAAGCTCCGGCGCCTGCCTGAGCCATTTCCCCGATAACAAAAACGGCCCGGAGCATCCGCTCCGGGCCGTTCGTTTGTTTGCCAGCGCCATGGCGCGTGGGGATCAGCCGCCGACGTTCAGGGCCGCCAGCGCCGCCATGTTGACGATCTCGCTGTCGCGCGCGCCAAGCGGCGCGATCTGCACGGCGCGGTCAAGGCCGACGATCAGCGGGCCGATCACCGTGGCGCCGCCGAGCTGCTCCAGCAACTTGGTGGAGATGGCGGCGGAATGGATCGCCGGCATCACCAGCACATTGGCCGGGCCCTTGAGACGCGAGAACGGGAACTGCTTCATCAGGTCTGGATCGAGCGCAACGTCAGCGGCCATTTCGCCTTCGTACTCGAAGTCGACATGGCGCTGGTCGAGAATGCGCACGGCTTCGCGCATCTGCCCCGAACGCTCGCCCTCGGGCTGGCCGAAGGTGGAGAACGACAGCATGGCGACGCGCGGCTCATGGCCGAGACGGCGGGCGGCGTTGGCCGCCTGCACGGCGATGTCGGCCAGTTCCGTGGCGGTCGGCATTTCGGCGATGGCGGTGTCGGCCACCAGCGTCATGTGCCCGCGCGACAGCACCATGGAGAGGCCCATCACCCGATGGCCGGGCTTGGTGTCCAGCACCTTGCGCACGTCGTTGAGCGCCTGGGCGTAGTTGCGCGTCACGCCGGTGACGATGGCGTCGGCGTCGCCCATGGCGACCATGGCGGCGCCAAAGTAGTTGCGGTCGTTGTTGACCAGCCGCTGGCAGTCGCGCAGCAGGTAACCCTGGCGCTGCAGCTTGTTGTAGAGGTACTGCGCGTAGGCGGGGTTGCGGTCCGACAGGCGCGAGTTGTGGATCTCGATGCCATCGCGGCCGTCCAGCTCGATGCCGGCGTTGGCGGCGGCGGCGCGCACCAGCTCCTCGCGGCCCACCAGAACGGCTGTGCCCAGGCCCTGGTTGACGAACGAGACGGCGGCGCGGATCACCTGCTCCTCTTCGCCCTCGGCGAAGACGACGCGCTTCGGCTGGCGCCGCACGCGCTCGAACACGCCCTGCAGCACGCCGGCCACCGGATCGCGGCGGGCGGAGAGCTCATTGCGGTAACGCTGCATGTCAACGATCGGGCGGCGCGCCACGCCGGTGTCCATGGCGGCCTTGGCCACAGCCGGCGGCACCGTGTGGATCAGGCGCGGATCGAACGGCACCGGAATGATGTATTCGCGGCCAAAGCGCGGGCGCGTGCCCTGATAGGCGGCGGCGACCGCGTCCGGCACGTCCTCGCGGGCGAGGGCGGCGAGCGCCTCCACGGCGGCGACCTTCATCTCCATGTTGATGCGGGTGGCGCGCGCGTCGAGCGCTCCGCGGAAGATGTAGGGGAAGCCGAGCACGTTGTTCACCTGGTTCGGGTAGTCCGAACGGCCGGTGGCGACGATGGCGTCGTCGCGGATGGCGTGCACCTCTTCCGGCGTCACTTCCGGATCAGGGTTGGCCATGGCGAAAATGATCGGGTTGGGCGCCATCGAGCGGATCATCTCCGCCGTGAAGGCGCCCTTGACCGAAAGACCCATCACCGCGTCGGCGCCGACGAAAGCCTCTTCCAGGGTGCGCGCGTCGGTCCTGGCCGCATGCGCTGACTTCCACTGGTTCATGCCTTCCTGGCGGCCCTGGTAGATCACCCCCTTGGTGTCGCAGAGGATGACGTTCTCCGGGGCAAAGCCCATGGCCTTGATCAGCTCGACGCAGGCGATGCCCGCCGCGCCGGCGCCGTTGACCACCAGCTTCGTCGTCTTCGGATCGCGGCCGGTCAGGTGCATGGCGTTGAGCATGCCGGCGGCGGCGATGATCGCCGTGCCGTGCTGGTCGTCATGGAACACCGGAATGTCCATGAGCTCGCTCAGGCGCTCCTCGATGACGAAGCACTCGGGCGCCTTGATGTCTTCGAGGTTGATGCCGCCGAACGAAGGGCCGAGATAACGCACGGCGTTGATGAAGGCGTCCGGATCCTTGGTGTCGACTTCCAGGTCAATGGAGTCCACGTCGGCGAAGCGCTTGAACAGCACCGACTTGCCTTCCATCACCGGCTTGGAGGCCAGCGCGCCGAGATCGCCGAGCCCGAGGATCGCCGTGCCGTTCGAAATCACCGCCACGATGTTGCCGCGCGCGGTGTAGTCGAAGGCGCGCGACGGATCGTCCGCGATCGCCAGCACCGGCACAGCCACGCCCGGCGAATAGGCCAGCGACAGGTCGCGCTGGGTCGCCATCGGCTTGGTCGGAACGATCTCCAGCTTGCCGGGGCGGCCGTTGGAGTGGAAATCGAGCGCTTCCTGGTCGGTGAAGGTCGGGCGCGCCTGGCGGCGCGTGGGCTTGTCGGTCATGGCGGAATTCTGTGCTCTTTGTTCTGGTGTCGGCGCGGGTGAGGTCGTGAAACCTTGTCCGGCTCCGCGCCCCGCTCAAAGACGAGGCGCCGGAGAGTAGGCGCGCGGTGACGTTTCCTCAAGCGCGCGCGACGACAATTTCGCGCGTTCTGGCTGTCTATTGGCCCATAAGACTGGAAAGGGCAAAGTTTCTTTCGTCCAATGCCGGTCAAAGCTTCGCGGCCAGCGGGCGGGGGCCGTCTTTCCGGTTTTCGGGAGAGCGGGCGTTTGGCGACGCTTGTGCACAGTCGGCGATGCGGCGACGGCGCCATTCTTCCCAGAAGTGCAGTAGCTTGCCGCTGTCATAGTGGATTCTTTTCCGGACTCCCGCCGTTGCGCGGCGCGGACGTCCGGCCCGAGCAGGAAGGCAAGCCGCAAGCCCATGGCTGACGCCCAAACATCCGCCCGCCAGGAAACCGATGCGTCCGCCAGCCGCGTGACGCCGATGATGGCCCAGTATCTGGAGATCAAGGCGGCGCACCCGGAAGCGCTGCTGTTCTACCGGATGGGCGATTTTTACGAACTGTTCTTCACCGATGCTGAAGAAGCCTCGCGCACCCTGGGCATCGTCCTGACCAAGCGCGGCAAGCACCAGGGCGAGGACATTCCCATGTGCGGCGTGCCGGTTGAGCGCTCCGACGAGTATCTGGAGCGCCTGATCGCCGCCGGACACCGGGTCGCCGTCTGCGAACAGACGGAAGATCCGGCGGAAGCCCGCAAGCGCGGCGGCAAATCCGTAGTGAAGCGCGACGTCGTGCGCCTTGTCACCCCCGGCACCGTCACCGAGGAGCGGCTGCTCGACCCCGCCCGCTCCAGCCTGTTCGCCGCCGTGGCCCGCCAGCGCGCCGACGATGGCTGGACCTACGCCGTCGCCGCCACCGACATCACCACCGGCCGCTTCAGCGTCACGGAAACGGAGGCGGGCGGACTGGCCGCCGAACTTGCCCGGCTCGACCCGCGCGAGATCGTCGTACCGGACGCCATCTATGATGATCAGGACCTCGCGCCTTTCTGGCGGGAAAGCCGCGTGCTGGTAACGCCAATCCCGCGCGACGGTCTTGACCCGGCTTCCGCGGCGCGCCGGTTGCAGGAATATTATGGCGTCGCCTCGCTGGACGCCTTCGGCAGTTTCTCCCGCGCCGAAACCGCCGCCGCCGCCGCCGCGCTGGCGTATGTGGAGCGCACGCAATATGGCGCCCGCCCGGCGCTGTCGCCGCCCTCGCGCGGCGCCACGGGCGGCATTCTCTCGGTTGACGCCGCCACCCGCGCCAATCTGGAGCTGGTCCGCACCCTTGGCGGCGAGCGCGCCGGCAGCCTGCTGGCCACCATCGACATGACCCTGACGCCCGGCGGCGGCCGCCTGCTGGCCGAGCGCCTGGCCGGGCCGCTGACAGACCTCGCCCGCATCCGCGCCCGCCATGACGCGGTGGAGGCGCTGGCCGGCGACAGCCTGTTGCGCGGCGCCCTGCGCGAGCGGCTGAAGGCGGCGCCGGACATGGCCCGCGCCCTGTCGCGCCTCACCCTGGATCGCGGCGGCCCGCGTGATCTGGCCGCCCTGTGCGCCGGTCTGCAGGCCGCGCACGGCCTTGGCCTGCTGCTTGGCGGCAATGGCGGGCTGCCGGAGGAAATTGCGGGAGCCGGCGCGCAATTGCGGGCGCTGGACACCGGCGTCGCTGACGCGTTGTCCGCCGCCCTGGCAGACGAACTGCCGCTGCTGAAGCGCGATGGCGGCTTCGTGCGGGAAGGCTATGACGCGGCGCTCGACGAGGCGCGCCTGCTGCAGGCCGACAGCCGCCGCTACATCGCCGCGCTCCAGTCCCGCTATGCCGCCGAGACTGGCGTGCGCACCCTGAAGATCAAGCACAACAACATGATCGGCTATTACGTCGAAACGCCCCAGGCGGCGGGCGAGACGTTCCTGCAGCCGCCGCTGAACAGCCTGTTTGTCCACCGCCAGACCATGGCCGGGGCCATGCGCTTCTCCACCGTGGAACTGGGCGAGCTGGAGGCGAAAATCGCCTCGGCCGCCGACCGGGCCCGCGGCGTCGAGCTGGCGGTGTTCGATCGCCTGCGCGCCCTGCTCATCGACCATGCCGGGCAAATCGTCGCCGCCGCCGCCGCCCTCGACGCGCTCGACGTCACCGCCGCTCTGGCCGAGCTGGCCGTCGAGCGCCGCTGGGTGCGCCCGGTGGTGGACGGCAGCCTCGCGTTCTCTCTGGAAGACGCGCGCCATCCGGTGGTGGAGGCGGCGCTGAAGCGCCAGGGGCAGCCCTTCGTCGGTAATGACAGCGATCTGGCGGCGCCGGACGCCGCCGCCGGGCGCATTGTCGTGGTCACTGGTCCCAACATGGCCGGTAAATCCACCTGGCTGCGCCAGAACGCCCTTGCGGTGGTGCTGGCGCAGATGGGCGCCTTCGTGCCGGCCCGCCGCGCCCATATCGGCGTCGTCGACCGCCTGTTCAGCCGTGTCGGCGCCGCTGACGATCTGGCGCGCGGCCGCTCCACCTTCATGGTCGAGATGATCGAGACGGCCGCCATTCTCAACCAGGCCGGCCCGCGCGCTCTGGTGATCCTCGACGAGATCGGCCGCGGCACCGCCACTTTCGATGGCCTGTCCATCGCCTGGGCGGCGATCGAGCACCTGCATGCGGTCAACCGTTGCCGCTCGCTGTTCGCCACCCATTATCACGAGCTGACGGCGCTGTCGGAGCGGCTCGACCGGGTGGCCAACGCCACCATGCGCGTCACCGAATTCCAGGGCGAGGTGGTGTTCCTGCACGAGGTGACGTCCGGCGCCGCAGACCGCAGCTACGGCATCCAGGTGGCGCGTCTCGCCGGCCTGCCGATGTCGGTGGTGGAGCGGGCGAAGCAGATTCTCGCCGAGCTGGAAAAGGGCGACCGGGAAAAGCCGGTGTCGGCCCTGATCGACGATCTGCCGCTGTTTGCCGCCGCGCCGCGCCTGGCCGCGCGTCCTGCTGTCGTTGAAGAGCCGGCAAGGCCGGATCCGCTGCGCCAGGCCCTGGCGGCCATCGATGTCGATGACCTGTCGCCACGGGCGGCGCTTGACGCGCTCTACAACCTCAAGACCCTGCTGCGCGACTGAGGCGGTTTCAGGCCGGGCGGTCGCGCCGCGCGGCAAGGGCGCTGGTGGTCAGCTCCACCGCCAGGGCCAGCACGATGATGCCCGCGCCGACGCCGAACAGCAGCGGATAATCATGGGTGCGGGCGAATACCCATGAGAAAATATAGCCGGCGGCGGCCTGGCCAACGGCAAAGCCAACCGTGGCGATGCGCCAGCCGTCGGGAATCCGGTCAGCCCGCGCAACTTCCCGCAGCCGGCCCATGGTCAGCACGGCAACCCCCGGCACAAAGGCGCCGATCAGGATGCTGGATGCCGCCAGCAGGACGGGGTTCGCCGAGACGGCGAGCACGCCGACGCCGAGCATCTGCAGCACAAGGCCAACGCGCAGCGTGGCGCGGAAGCCGAAATGATCGCCGCAGGCGCCCGTGATCACCGGCCCGAGCATGGCGCCCACGCCAAACAGCGCCCAGTACATGGCGCCGCTGGTCAACCCCCAGTTCAGCCCGCGCGCCACATAGTCGGCCAGGAAAATCATGTGCGGCACCAGGCCAAAGGCGGAGAGCGCGTAAACGGCGTAGACGCCGGCCAGCAGCGTCGCCACGGCGGCGGGCGAGCGGCCATGCGGCGGCGGCGCGTGGACGGCGGCGGCCCCGGCGGGCTGTTTTGCCGGCGCCGGCGGCCAGCCGCTCCAGCCCATGGCCGTGACGATCAGGCAAGCAACGCCGAGCGCGATCCAGGTGAAGGTGAGCCCCTGTGTCACCAGCCATGGCACAAGCAGCGCCCCGAGCGTCACGCCGATCGCCGGCCCGACGAAGATCATGCCGGAGGCAACGCCGCGCCGCTTCTCTGGCACGAATGGCAGCACGAACGGCGCCGCCGTGACCAGCGCCACCGCCCCCGCGAAACCCGCGAGAAAACGCCAGAACGAGAACCACAGAAAGGATGACGGCCAGGCGCAGGCGAAGAAGCTGATGGCGCACGCGACCATGGCGGCCCGCAGCGCCAGCCTCGGGTTGTCCGCGGCGAGCTTGCGCGACAACAGGGCGCCAATGAAATAGCCGGCAAGATTGGCCGCGCCGATGTAGGCGGCCTCGGACTGGTTGAACCAGTTCTGCCCGACCAGCGCCGGCATCAGCGGGGTATAGGCAAAGCGCGCCAGGCCAATGCCAATGAACATGGCGCACATGGCCGAGGCCGTCAGTCGCCAGGGCGGCGGAACAACGGGGGCTCCAGTGGCGGCGGGGGACGGTGCGGGCTGGGACGTTGTCTGGCGCATGCCGCAACCATACACGGACCAGGCCAGGTGACGAGCGGGCCGCCGGGCCTGGGGGGCGTTCCCCCCAGGCGAAAAACGCATGCCCGCATTTGCCGGCGATGGGCGCCGGCGAATGCGGGCAGGTCTTGAGGGCAGGTCTTGAGGGCAGGTCTTGTGGGGCAGTCCTGAGGGGCTGCCTCGCGCCTCAGCCTTGTTCGCGCGTCAGCTTTGGGCGACGTCCTGGAAGTACGGCTCGACGGCGCCCTTCAGCTTCACCGCCATGGGCCGGCCCCGGCGATCGACCGTGTTGCCAACGCTGAGCCGCACCCAGCCCTCGCTGACGCAATATTCTTCCACATTGGTCTTCTCGACGCCCTTGAAGCGCACGCCAACGCCGCGCGCCAGCGCGGCTTCGTCATGGAACGGGCTGTCGGGATCGACGCTGAGACGGTCGGGCGGGGTGGCGGTCTGTTCGCTCATCTTCTCTTCCATTACGCGGCGTTCGCGCAAACAGCGCTCCCTGGCGAAGCGGACGCCGCTTTGCGCCAGGCAACACATCAGGTCAGCGGGGCAGGGCGGTCACTGGCCTGGATGAACGGAACGCGTTCCATTCCTGCTCCAGATCCTGCCCCAGGTCCCGCCCCATGTCATGCGGGGCCGGCTCATACCCCGATCCGGGCGGCCGGCGCAATGCGCGTCAGTTCAGGAACGGGTTAAACTGCCGCTCCTGGCCAAAGGTGCTCATCGGGCCGTGGCCGCAGATGAAGGCGATATCGTCGCCGAGCGGCAGCAGCTTTTCCTTGATGGAGCGGATCAGCGCGTTGTGGTCGCCGCCGGGCAGATCGGTGCGGCCAACGGAGCCCTGAAACACCACGTCGCCCACCAGGGCGATGCGCTGGTCGTCATTCACCAGCACCACCGAACCGGGCGAATGGCCAGGGCAGTGGTAGATGTCAAACGTCGCGCCGCCAATCGTCACCTTGTCGCCTTCCTCCAGCCAGCGGTCGCTGGCGAGGTTGCGCACGCCGCCGATGCCCCACTTCTGGGCCTGCAACTCGACATTCCGCATCATCTCGGCGTCGGCCCTGTGCGGCCCCTCAATCTTGACGCCCAGTTCTTCCGCCAGCTCGGCGGCGGCGCCCACGTGGTCGATGTGGCCGTGGGTGATGATGATCTTCTCGACCTTCACGCCAGTCTGTTCCAGCGCCTTGCGGATCAGGTGCGGGTCGCCGCCGGGGTCGACCACGGCGCCGGCCATGGTGTCCTCGTTCCAGATGATGGTGCAGTTCTGCTGGAACGGCGTCACCGGCACGATGGCGGCGCGCAGGGGGAATTCCGGCCGGTTGTTCTCGTCGCTCATGGGCGCTTCCTGAAAATGCGGCGGGGGGCCCCGCGTGGTGATCTTCCTCGGTGGCGATCTTGCTGGCGATATGGGTAACGGCATTCGGCGGCCGTGACCAGCCGCGGGCCAGCCGGGAAATCGCGGCTCATAGGCGCGGCGGCGGCTTTCGATGCTGAAGCCGTTTCCCTCCGGCGGGAACTTGTTCTATGGATGCGCAAAATCTGGATGGTTGAGGGGTTGTGGTTCGCCGCGCCCCCTTTTTTCTTTGGCGCATTTTCCGGGGCCGGTGGCGTCTGACCCGGAAACTGGCGCGGTGGAGTGGTCATGGGCTTCAAATGCGGAATCGTTGGTTTGCCAAATGTCGGCAAGTCGACCCTGTTCAACGCGCTGACGCAGACTGCGGCGGCCCAGGCGGCCAATTACCCGTTCTGCACCATCGAGCCGAACGTCGGCGACGTGGCCGTGCCGGATGCGCGCCTTGACGCCCTCTCGGCCATCGCCGGTTCGCAGCAGATCATCCCGACCCGCCTGACCTTCGTCGACATTGCCGGCCTGGTGCGCGGCGCCTCGAAGGGCGAGGGGCTCGGCAACCAGTTCCTCGGCAATATCCGCGAGTGCGACGCCATCGCCCATGTGGTGCGCTGCTTTGAGGACGGCGACGTCACCCACGTCGACGGCAAGGTCGATCCGCTGGCCGACATCGAGACCATCGAGACCGAGCTGATGCTCGCTGATCTGGAGAGCCTCGAGAAGCGCATTCCAGGCCTGGAAAAGCGCGCCCGCGGCGGCGACAAGGAGGCGAAGGAGCAGATCGAGCTGGTCAACAGCGCCCTGGTGCTGCTGCGCGACGGCAAGCCGGCCCGCATGCTTGAGGTGAGGCCGGAAGAGGAGTTCGCCTTCCGCCAGCTCGGCCTGCTCACCTCCAAGCCGGTGCTCTACGTCTGCAACGTCGAGGAAGCCTCGGCCGAAAACGGCAATGACCATTCCGCCAAGGTGTTCGCCCGGGCAAAGGAAGAGGGCGCGCGCGCCGTTGTCGTTTCCGCCGCCATCGAGAGCGAGATCGCCGTGCTGCCGGAGGAGGAGCAGAAGGACTATCTGGAGGCGATCGGCCTGACCGAGCCTGGCCTCAACCGCGTCATCCGCACCGGCTACGATCTGCTCGGCCTCATCACCTATTTCACCGTTGGCCCCAAGGAAGCCCGCGCCTGGACGATCACCACCGGCACGAAGGCCCCGAAGGCCGCCGGCGTCATCCATACGGATTTCGAGAAGGGCTTCATTCGCGCCGAAACCATCGCTTACAACGACTACGTGACGTTGAAGGGCGAGGCCGGCGCCCGCGACGCCGGCAAACTGCGGCTTGAGGGCAAGGAATATGTCGTCGCTGACGGCGACGTGCTGCACTTCCGTTTCAACAACTGAGTAGCCGGAACTGCGGCGCGGGCTGCAATTCACCCGCCGCCGCCGTTTCTCCATGCGTCGTCATCTCCATACGCCATCTCGCCATGGGTCAGGGCTGCTGACAGCTGGCGAGCGGCTGGGCGCCGGAAGGCGCCTCCTGGCTTCAGCCCGCCCAACCCGTCATGGCCGGGCCTGGCCATCCACGCAGCGCGTACAGGCGCAGCGGAACAACGCCTCTCCATCCGGCTTTCCGTGGCTGGCCGCAACAGGCGCGGCATGGCGCGGGAAAAAATGCCAACATGCCATCGGGCGAGTTGCTGGGCGCGGGCAGCCGGCCGTACATTCCGCATGTCCGCGCCCACCGGCCGCCAAGGCCAGTGATCGTTGCAGCATCTGGAAAAGCCCGCGGTCGCGGCGCATGTTTGCGCCATGCAAATTCCCCACCTCCACGACTGGACTGTAACCCCGCGCCAGGCCATCGCCCTGCAAAAGCAGCTTGCCGAAAGGCTCGTGCTGGATGCGCCGCTGGATCTTGCCGCTGTCCGTCATGTCGCTGGCGTTGACGTCAGCGTGCGGGAGGGGCTGTCGCGCGCCGCCGTGGTCGTACTGTCTTTTCCTGACCTGCAGGTGGTGGAAACCGTTCTGGCCGATGCGCCAACGCCGTTTCCCTATGTGCCCGGCCTGCTGACGTTTCGTGAAGGGCCGGTGCTGGAAGCGGCGTTCGCCCGGCTGGAAACGGAACCGGATGCCTTCATTTTCGATGGCGCCGGCTGCGCCCATCCGCGCGGCATCGGCGTCGCCAGCCATATGGGGCTGTGGCTGGGGCGCCCCAGCGTTGGCTGCGCCAAGACCCGGCTGACCGGCTGGAGCGCCGGTCCCGGACCATTGCAAGGCGAGGCGGCAGCCTTGCTGGCGCGACCGCCGACGGCAAAGGAGCCGGCGCCGCCGTCCATTGGCGTGGTGCTGCGCACCCGCGCCAATGTGGCGCCGGTCTATGTCTCGCCTGGCCATCTGATCGATCAGGCCGGCGCCGTGGCGCTGGTCCGGGCATGTCTTGGGCGCTTCCGCCTGCCCGAGCCGGTGCGCGCCGCCCACCGGGCAGCCGCGCTGACGGCAGCCAGCCAGCCGGCGCTTTCCGGCTCGTAACGGGGCCCGCGCCACCCGGCCTGAGGCAGGCGGCGCCACAGCATTTCCTGCAAAACCCGAGGCGACGTTTGCTTACTCGGCCTGAGGCAGGCGGCGCATGGTGAACTGCACCAGATTGTCGCCGACGATGCGCCAGTTCTCGATTTCCGAACGCCAGCGCGCCCGTGGGTAGCGGGCGAGCCAGTCGCGCGCCGTTTCCCGCGCTTCCGCTGGCGGCAGGGTAAAGCACTCACGTCGCCACAGGCTCAGATTGACCACAGGGGCCGCATCATGACTGGCCTCATGGGAGAAGGGGGGAGCCGTCGCCGCGGGTAGCCCTTCGCCGGGGCCTTGCGGGCTGGTCTGGTCCCGGCGCGCCGCGAAGCGCCGTGCGATCATTGCGGGGTTGGATCTGCTGTCCGCCATGGCTGCCTCCCTGCAAGAGACATGGAGTCCACTGTTCACGCCATGACAGGTTAGCGTGACGGGCGGATGAAAGCGACAGCCCCGGCGCCCGTGTTGCGCATTCGGTCGGCGCCGGCTGGCGCTTTTGCAGGCGGCGCCACCATTTTGCCAGGCAGAAGCGGGAAACGGCCCCAACAAACCGCCCGGGCGCCAGCATCGCGCCCTTCGCCATCATGCCGGGGTTGTCCCGGCCATGATGGCGATATCCGCATTCACAACCCCCGCATTCCCAAACCCAACGCCCGCCCGGCGCACGAAAGCGTCGACGCCCGTGATGCATGGCGGGATTGATGACGGGTGGCGGCGCGGCTGCCAGGCGCAACGCCCGGCCGGGGCGCCGCGGCAGGTTCTCTGCAACTGCTGCGGGCGTATTTTATATATTATTTCAGGGACGGCCCCGCAGGCGAAAACCGGCGCCACACGGATAAATCTATAATTATACGCATTCAGGCAGCGTCGCGCTGGCGCGGTGAATGTCAGTTATCTTGATGATTTTAATAAATTATTGCCATACTCAACCCTCGCAAACCGTCCGCCGCCGCGCGCCCGCCATCCGGCCTCTTGCGCGCGTCCGGCGCTTCTGGAAACTGGAGGCAGCAGATCATCATTTTAATAGATAAAAGGAGACGCGGATGGCGCGCCTGGACCAGACCCCCGCCAATCAGGTTGAAGGCCTTGCAATGCCGCCGTCTTCCGCCGCGCCCGTCACGCTGTCGGTCGCTGGTTTCATTGACGCCGGCCTGCGCCATGACTGGACCCGGGAGGAGGCGCAGGCAATCTACGACGCGCCGTTCAACGACCTGCTGTTCGCGGCGCAGACCGTCCATCGCCGTCATTTCGACCCCAATCAGGTCGAGCTGGCCCGCCTGCTCAGCATCAAGACCGGCGGCTGCCCTGAAGATTGCGGTTATTGCAGCCAGTCTGCCCACCACGAATCGGGTCTGAAAGCCTCGAAGCTGATGGAGGTGGAGCGGGTGCTGGCCGAGGCGCGCAAGGCGCGCGACGCCGGCGCCACCCGCTATTGCATGGGCGCCGCCTGGCGCAACCCCAAAACCCGCGACATGGACGCGGTGGTGGCCATGGTGCAGGGCGTGCGCGCCATGGGCATGGAAACCTGCATGACCCTGGGCATGCTGACGCCGGATGACGCATCGCGCCTCGCCGACGCCGGGCTCGACTACTACAACCACAACATCGATACCTCGCCGGCCTATTACAGCAAGGTCATCACCACCCGCGCCTTTTCCGACCGCCTGCAGACGCTGGAAAACGTGCGCAACGCCGGCATCAAGGTGTGCTGCGGCGGCATTGTCGGCATGGGCGAGGAGGCGGAAGACCGCGTCGGCATGCTGCTGACCCTGGCCAATCTGCCGGCCCACCCCGAGAGCGTGCCGGTGAACATGCTGATTCCGATCGCCGGCACGCCGCTGGAAAACGCCCCGCCGCTCGATCCTGTCTCCTTCGTCCGCACCGTCGCCACGGCCCGCATCATGATGCCCGAATCGGTGGTGCGCCTGTCAGCCGGCCGCACCGCCATGAGCGACGAAATGCAGGCCCTGTGCTTCTTTGCCGGGGCGAATTCCATCTTCGCCGGCGACACCCTGCTCACCGCCGACAATCCGGAGCAGGATTCCGACATGGCCCTGTTCCGCCGCCTCGGCGTCCGCGCCGCCCGGCTGACGCTGGAAGAGCCGGCGCACGCCCAAGATCACGCCCATGAGCGCGCCGCCCCGCAGCGCGACGTGCTGGACCTCGGCCCGGCGCCGTTGCCGGCGGAAAACGGCGGTTGTGGTTGTGGTAGCTGTGGCTGCGGCGCTTCTGCCTGAAGCCGCCGCCTGAAGCCGGAAGCGCTTCAGCCCGCCGCCATGTCCGTCGCGCGCGCCAGCAGACCGGCGCGCGCCGCCTTGCCCTCGGGGCAACCGGCTTCCAGCCAGTGTGCCCTGAGCGCCGCCATCATGGCGCCGACGGCGGGGCCGGGCGCGACGCCCAGCGCCAGCAGATCAGCCCCACGCAGGGGAAACGCCGGCGCGGACGCAACGCCGGAGGCCAGCGCCGTCACATACTCCCGGGCGTCGTCCTGAGGCTCGAACCAGGGCTCGCCATCGGCAAGGGCGGCGGCGTCGGTCAGCGCCTGGCCGCCCATCCCGGCCGCCATGGCCCGTGCTGCGGTCAGGGTCAGGCGCCTGGCGTCATGCAGGCGCTCCTGGGCCCGGGCCAGATTGCCGAGGCGCCCGGCTTCGGCGCCAGAGAGCCGCAGCCGCTCCTGCAATGCCCGCGCGTCTTCCGCCACCCGCACGGCGCACGCCGCCAGCCGCAGCAGCGCATCGGCCGGCGCGCCGCGCCGGGTTTCGCTGGCGACAAGCCGCGCCAGCCGTCCGGGCTCCGCGACAATGCCGGAAACGCGATGCAACAATCCGGCGCCGGACATCAGCGTGATCGCCTCCGCCGCGCCAGGGGCCGCCAGCAGCTTCAGCAATTCAGCCCGCACCCGTTCGCGCGACAGTTGGTCGAGCCCGTCGCGGCAGGCGATGGCGGCGGCAAAGCCGTCTGCGTCCGGCGCGCCCTGGCTGAAGCGGGCGTGAAAGCGGAAGAACCGCAAGGTCCGCAGGTAATCCTCACGAATTCGCGTCGCCGCATCGCCGATGAAGCGCACCCTCGGCCCACGCCCGCCGGCCGGCTCGCCAAGGTCCGCCAGCCCGCCGGCCGGATCATGCAACCGCCCCTGGCCGTCCAGCGACATGGCGTTGATGGTGAAGTCGCGACGCAGGGCGTCGGCGTTGAAATCCTTGCCGAAGCGCACCTGGGCCCGGCGGCCGTCGGTTTCCACATCCTCGCGCAGGGTGGTGATTTCGAACGGTTCATGATCGACGATGACGGTGACCGTGCCATGGTCGATGCCGGTGGGAACGGTTTTCAGGCCGGCGCGCCGCGCCCGCGCCATGGTCTCTTCCGGCAGGGCGGCGCCGGTCAGGTCAATTTCCGTCACCGGCAGGCCCAGCAGGGCGTCGCGCACCGCTCCCCCGATGATGCGCAGATCTTCGCCGTTCCCGTCCAGCGCCGCGAACAGCCGCGCCACCCGGGGGCGTTGCAGCAGCGCCTGCAGGGCTTCGCGCTGGTTCGGCGTCAGGGTGGCTGATGTCACTGGAAACCGCCTGGTTTGAGCTGTCCGTTTTCCATGCGTGGCGGCGCGTAGCCGCCGGGCGCGCGGTTCTGCGTCAGGCCGGTGAACACCATCACCGCGACGACGAGGCCAAGGCCGGCGACGGCGAGCCACAGCGTCCGCCCGTCCCACGGCGCGCGGGTCAGCGGATTGCGCCGGCGCAGCAGCAGGTAAATGGCGAAAACCGCAAAGGGGGCAAGGAACAGCGCCAGCTGTTCGAGCACGATCCGGCTCACCCGTAAAACTTCTGGTACATGTTGTGAATGATGCCGGCGGTGGCGCCCCAGATGAAGCGTTCGCCATAGGGCATGGCGTAATAGCGGCGCAACTGGCCCTGCCACTCGGCCGAGCGCAGCTCATGGTTGATCGGGTTCATCAGGAAGGCGAGGGGCACCTCGAACGCCGCTTCCACCTCATCGGGGTTGAGCGTCAGGCGGAAGCCGGGCTCGACCACGCTGACCACCGGAATGATGCGGAAGCCGGACCCTGTCAGATAAGGGTCAAGATAGCCGAGTGGCGTCACGAAGCGCCGGCCAAGGCCGACCTCTTCCTCGGCCTCGCGCAGGGCGGCGTTGAGCGGCGTGCCGTCTTCCGGGTCGACCTTGCCGCCGGGAAACGCCACCTGGCCGGCGTGGCTGCGCATGGCGGAAGGGCGCTGGGTCAGCAGCACCGTCGGATCGGGCCGGCGCACCACCGGAATCAGCACGGCGGCGGGCCGGGCGGCCTTTTCATCAAACGGCGGGGTGAAATCGCTGTTGAGCGCATGGTCGCCGCCGGGGTTGGACAGCGGCCCGCCGATGGCTGGCGGCGCGGCGTAAAGGTGGGCGCGGCCGCGCGCCATGAAGCTGTCCAGACTGTATGGCGCGGCGCTGTCCCGGTCTCCGTTTCCCGCCGCCTTCTGCTCCGCCAGCATCCCGATCACCATTGTTGTTATCGTTGTTGTATCAGACGGCCAGTTCACTGATGCGCGCCATGGGGAAGAAGCCGCCATTGCTGCGCACGCCGAACAGCGGCTCGCCGCCGTCCGTCGCCGGCTGCTCCACGCCCAGCTCCGCCAGATCATACATCAGCGCCCGCTTCACCAGCGCCCACAGATCGCCGCGCACCCGCACATAAGGCTTCAGCCCGCCTTCCGCGTCACGCTCGAAGCGCAGCGGGTGGTCGGGCCCCACGCTCACCACATCGTCCACATTGGTGCGGAAGCTGATGGCCTGGCTGTCGCCAGCGCCCTGCACCGCCATTTCCACGGCGATGAACGGCGCGTCCTCCACCTGAATGCCAACGCGCTCCACCGGCGTCACCAGCACGTAACGCTCCGGATCCTTGCGCAGGATCGAGGCGAACAGCTTGACCAGCGCATGCCGGCCGATCGGCGTGCCCATGTAGAACCAGGTTCCGTCAGCGGCGATGCGCATGTTGATGTCGCCGCAGAACGCCGGGTTCCACTTTTCAACCGGCCGCGGCGGCGCCGGGCCGTCAGCATCGCCCACGGGGCCAAGCGCCGCGAACAGGCTCTCCAGCCCGGCAGGCCGGCTGGCCTGCGGGCCATTCGCCTGGCCGCTGGTTGCAGGACTGTTGGCGTTTCCCGGTTTTCCGGCGACCTGGTTCACATGCTTCTCCCGGCCCGTCTGTCTGATGCCCGGCGCGCATCATAGACCACGACGCGCCGTAAGGAAAAACCGGCTTGCCCTATTGCGGGCTCTTTGGCGTGAATTGATGCGGCCGGCGGTATTTGCCGTCTGGAGCCGGTCGTCCAGGTTTCGCATCCGGATTTTGCAGCCGGCGCTGGCCAAAGCAGGATGCGCGCGCCGGCAAAGCATCGTATGCAGGAACAGCGCGGGTCCGTGAAACGCCGGCCCCGCGGCGACAGGTTTCTGGCAAAGTTTCAGGCAGGATTCCCAGGCAGGAATCCCAGGAGAGCAGCGCGCATGACGATCCAGCCCACCGGGCATGCGGGATATGGCCCCGGCGACACACAGACGTTCGCCGGCGCGCGGGTGGTTGAAGCCCCGGCGACGTCCGGCGAGGCGGTTGACCAGACGCTGGCGGCGCTGGCGCGGGCGCGCGCGGCCATCGGCGGGGTCATCTTCGGCCAGCAGGCGGTGATCGACCAGGCGCTGGTGACGATTCTCGCCGGTGGTCATGGCCTGTTTGTCGGCCTGCCGGGCCTGGCGAAAACCCGCCTCGTCGATGCGTTGGGGGTGGTGCTCGGTATGGAGACGCGGCGCGTGCAGTTCACGCCCGACCTGATGCCCTCGGATATTCTCGGCAGCGAAATCCTCGATGAGGACGAGCACGGCCGTCGCTCGTTCCGCTTCGTGCGCGGCCCGGTGTTCGCCCAATTGCTGATGGCTGACGAAATCAACCGCGCCAGTCCCCGCACCCAATCGGCCCTGTTGCAGGCCATGCAGGAGCGCCACGTCACCGTGGCCGGCGAGCGTCACGACCTGCCGGCGCCGTTCCATGTGCTGGCGACGCAAAACCCCATCGAGCAGGAGGGCGCCTATCCGCTGCCGGAAGCCCAGCTCGACCGCTTCCTGCTGCAGATCGACGTGCCCTATCCGGACCGGGATGCGGAGCGCCGCATCCTGCTGGAAACCACCGGCAACGACGAGGCGCGCCCCCAACAGGCGCTCACCGCCGGCGAACTGTTGCAGGCGCAGCGCCTGGTGCGGCAATTGCCGGTGGGCGAGCAGGTGGTTGAGGCTATCCTCGACATGGTGCGCGCCGCCCGCACCGACGGCGGCGACGCCGGAATCGCCAGCCATCTGTCCTGGGGGCCAGGTCCCCGCGCCAGCCAGGCGCTGATGCTGGCGGCCCGCGCCAGGGCGTTGCTTGATGGCCGCCTCGCGCCTTCCCTCGACGATCTGGCCGCGCTGGCCGGGCCGGTGCTGCGCCACCGCATGGCGCTGACCTTTTCCGCGCGGGCCGATGGCGTCTCCATCGCCAGCCTGATCGACCGCCTCGTGGCGCGGCTGGGCTGAGCCGATGGCGCGCGTCAGGGCGCAGGCCGTTTCCGTCGCCGGCTTGCTGGCGTCAGGGCGTCAGGGCGAGGCTGCGGCCGCGCCGGGCGCCGTCGAACGGGCGCGCGCCCTGGCGGACCGCCTGCCGCGCATCGTTCTGGAGGCGAGGCGGGTCGCGGCTTCCGTCTCCGGCGTCCACGGCCGCCGCCGCGCCGGAGTTGGCGAGAATTTCTGGCAGTTCCGCCCCTATGCGCCGGGTGAATCCGCAGCGCGGATTGACTGGCGCCGCTCCGGTCGCGACGACCGGCTGCACGTGCGCCAGCGCGAATGGGAGGCGGCCCAGACCGTGTGGCTGTGGGCCAACCTGTCGTCCTCCATGGGCTTTCGCTCCAGCCTCGCCATGGAGAGCAAGGCGGGTCGCGCCCTGACGCTCGGCCTTGGTCTCGCCGGCGCCCTGGCCCAGGCTGGCGAGCGCGTCGGCCTTCTGGGAACCGGCCAGACGTGCGGCGGACCCACAGCGCTGGAGCGGTTGGCTGGCGCCTGCGCCTTGCAATTGCGCGAAACCGGGGCGGATCAACCCGATCTCCCCCCCGGGGTCAGCGTCGCCCGCGCCGCCGCCATCGTGATGGTCAGCGATTTTCTCAACCCGCCGGAAGCGCTTGCGGCGCGCATCGGCGCGCTGGCCCACCAGGGCGCGCGGGGGCATCTGGTGCTGATCGCTGATCCCGTCGAAGAGAGCTTCCCGTTCTCTGGCCAGATCATGCTGGAAACCGCCGACGGCGCCGAACGGCTGCGCATTGGCGACGCCAGCGGCTGGGGCGATGGCTACCGCGCCGCTCTGGCCCGCCACCGGGCGGAGCTGGCGGCGATCGCGGCGCGCTGGGGGTGGTCGCTGACCCTGCACCGCACCGACCGGCCGGCCAGTGAGGCGGCCCTGCGGCTGCTGACGCTGATGGGGGCGCCGCTGGCGCAGCACCCGGACGCCCCGCGTTCTGGCGGGAGCGGCGCATGATCGGGTGGCTGGCCAGCCTGTCGTTCGCCGCGCCGCTGGCGTTGCTGGCGCTGGCCGCGCTGCCGGCCATCTGGCTGCTGCTGCGCGTCACGCCGCCGGCCCCGCGCCATCTGGTGTTTCCGCCGCTGAAACTGTTCGCACACCTGCAAGCGCGGCGCGAAACGCCGGCCCGCACGCCCTGGTGGCTGACGGCGCTGCGCCTGCTGCTCGCCGCCTGCGTGATTCTGGCGGTGGCCGGGCCGGTGTGGAACCCGCGCGCCGGCGATGACGCCGCCGGCCAGGCCAGCGCGCCGCTGGCGCTGGTGATCGACAGCGGCGCCGCGAGCGCCCACGACTGGGCGACGCGGGTCGATCTGGCCAGCCGGCTCGTGGAAGCAGCCGGTCGCGCTGGCGCGCCCATCGCTTTGTTCGCCACGGCCGAAGCCCCGGCTCCCCAGGCGCCGGAAACCGCCGCCGCTGTTCTGCGCCGGCTTGGCGCGCTCGCCCCCCAGGCCTTCGCCCCCGACCGTCTGGCCTGGCGCGACCACATCCGCGCCTGGCTGCAATCCCAACCCGGAGCCCGCGTGGTCTGGATCAGCGATGGCGTCGCGGTGGCCGGCGGCCAGGCCGCCGCCGCGCGCCAGTTCGCCAGCGATCTCACCGACGCCTCAGGCGGCCGGCTGATCGTCCATGGCGATGCGCCCGCCGCCGCACTGGCGCTCGCCGGCGTTGTCAATGGCGCCGAGGGCCTGGAGGCGCGGGTCATCCGTCCAGCCGCCGCGCCCGGTGCGATCCAGGGGAATGTGCGCGCCTTTGACATGCGCGGCCTGCCGCTGGGTGAGGGCGCATTTGCCCTGGCGTCCGGCGCGGCTGAAACCCAGGCGCGCATCAATCTGCCCATCGAGATGCGCAATCGCGCCGCCCGCCTCGATATCGTTGGCCAGCAGACCGCCCAGGCCGTGGCGCTGCTCGACCGGCGCAACCAGCGTCGCCGCGTTGGCCTTGTCACCGGCGTCACGTCGGATCTGGCGCAACCGCTGCTGTCGCCCACCTGGTATGTCGACCGGGCGCTGGCCCCCACCGCGGAAATTCGCGAGCCGCGCATGGGCGCCTCGGCGGCGATTGGCGCGCTGATTGACGAGCAGGCCTCGGTGATCATCCTTGCGGACGTAGGCGGCCTCGAACCGGCGATGCGCCAGCGGCTGGAGGCGTGGGTACGCACTGGCGGCGTGCTGGTGCGCTTTGCCGGCCCCCGGCTCGCCGCGACCGGCGGCCCGGACGTCGGGGCGCCGGGCGACGCCGGCGCCTATAATCTGGTCGATCGCCTGCTGCCGGTGCGCCTGCGCGGCGATGGCCGTAATCTTGGCGGCGCCCTGTCGTGGGAGACGCCGAAAACCCTGGCGCCCTTCAACCGCGAGGGGCCGTTCGCCGGCATCGACGCGCCGGAGGAGATCACCGTGCGGCGCCAGCTGCTGGCGGAGCCGGATGGCGATCTGCCTGGCCGCACCTGGGCCTCGCTGGCCGATGGCACGCCGGTGGTGACGGCGCGGCGCGATGGCGAGGGGCTGCTGGTGCTGTTCCACGTCACAGCCGACCCGTCCTGGTCCAGTCTGCCCATGTCCGGCGCCTTCGTGCAGATGCTGCAGCGCATCGTCGCCATGGCGCCCGATGCCGCCGCCCTGGAGCGTGAGCCGCCCGCCGGTCAGAACGCGGGTGAGGAAGCCGGTGAACAGGGCGTCGTCCAGGCGCCGACCCAGCCCGCGGCGCTGCCGCCCCGGCGCATTCTGGACGGTTTCGGCCTGTGGCGTGATCCGCCGGCGACAGCGCGCGGCGTGGCGGCGGATTTCGCCGGTCGCGCCAGCCTCTCCCATCCGGCCGGTTTTTACGGCCCGGTCGCCGCTGGTCGCGCCGTCAATGTGCTGGAGGCGGGCGATGCGCTGGCGGCGATCGATTTCAGCGGCTTTGACGCCCGTTCATTGACCGCCCGCACCGCCCGTGACCTGCGCGATCCGCTGCTGCTGCTGGCGCTGGGCCTGTTCCTGGCCGACTGCCTCGCCACGCTGCTGCTCGGCGGCGGCCTGATGCGCCGCCGTCCGGCCCGGACCGCCGCGCTGACGGCCCTGGCCGCCCTGGCGGGGCTGTGGCTTGCCGCCACGCCGGAACCGGCGCGCGCCCAGGGCATGCTGAACACGCCGCAATACCAGCTTCCCGACAGCTGGCGCGCGCCCGGCCAGATGCCGTCGCCGCGCGCCCGGCAGCCTGCGGCAAAGCCGCCGTCGCCGCCGCGCGCGGCCGCCAGCGGCTTCACGGCGCGTGATCTCGACGCCGCCATGGCAACCCGGCTGGCCTATGTCATCACCGGCGACGCCCAGGTCGACGCCATCAGCCGCGCCGGCCTCATTGGCCTGGGCGAGGCGCTGGCGCTGCGCACCTCCTTCGAGCCAGCCGCGCCGGCCGGCGTCAATCCGTCCACCGACGAGCTGGCGTTTTATCCGGTGCTGTACTGGCCGGTGGTGGCCGGGCGGCCGCTGCCGGACGCCGCCGCCCTGCGCAAGCTCGATTCCTATATGAAGGGCGGCGGCCTCGTCATTTTTGACACCCGCGACGCCATGACCGCGCGCCCCGGCGTCACCACGCCGGAAGGCGCGCAATTGCAACGGATGCTGCGCACCCTGGACCTGCCGGCGCTGGAGCCGGCGGCGCCAGATCACGTTCTCGGCAAGGCTTTCTACCTGCTGGATAATTTCCCCGGCCGTTACACGCGTGGCCAGACCTGGGTGGAGGCGCTGCCCAAACGGGCCGACGGCGTGCGGGCGCCAGCGCGCGGCGGCGACGGCGTCACGCCAGTCATCATCACCTCCAACGACTGGGCGGCGGCCTGGGCGGTGGACGCCAGCGGCCTGCCCATGGCGCCGCTGACCACCGACGGTCACGACAGTGAGGAGCGCCAGCGCGAACTGGCCCTGCGCGTTGGCGTCAACGTCGTCATCCACGCGCTCACCGGCAATTACAAGGCGGACCAGGTGCACCTTCCCGCGCTGCTGCGGAGGCTCGGCCAGTGAACATGGTCGCCGCCTCCGGCATCGATTTTTCGCCGTTCCTGCCCTGGCAGGCGCTGGCTGCCCTTGGCGTCATTGGCCTGGCGCTGTGCCTCGCCGGCTGGCGGGCGCGCGGCCCCGTCGCGCTGTTGCGCGCCCTGGCGCTCGGCCTGCTGCTGCTCGGCCTCGCCAACCCGTCGCTGGTGACCGAGAACCGCGAGAAGCTGAAGGACATCGTCGCCGTTGTCGTCGACCGCTCCGGCTCACAAACCCTTGCCGACCGCCGGACGCAGACCGACGCCGCCAGCGCCGCCGTGATGCGGCAGCTGGACGCGCTGCCCAATATTGAAAGCCGCGTGGTCGAGGTGAAGGACGGCGCCGGCGACGAGGGCACACAGCTTGTCGGCGCCCTTGGCGGCCTGCTCGCCGATGCGCCCGCCGGCCGCGTTGCCGGCGTGATCGCCATCACTGACGGCGTCGCTCACGACGCCCCGGCCAACGCAGCGGCGGCGGCAGAAGTCGCCGCCAGCTTCGCCGGCGCGCCGTTTCACGCGCTGGTCACCGGCAGCCGGCGGGAGATCGACCGCCGCGTCGCCCTGACCCAGGCGCCGCGTTTCGGCATCGTCGGCAAGGACATGATAATCCGCGCGGAGATCGTTGAGCGCGGCGGCCCCGGAACGGCGCGCGTCACCTTGCGCCGCGATGGCCTTGCCCTTGGCGCCGCGACGCTGGCCACCAACCGGCCCGTGGACATTCCCGTGCGGGTCGATCACGCTGGCCCGAACGTCATCGAGATCGAGGTTGAGCCGCTGGCCGGCGAACTGACCCTGGCCAACAACCGGGCCGTGCTGGCGGTGGAGGGCGTGCGCGAGAAATTGCGCGTGCTGCTGGTCTCCGGCGAGCCACATCCGGGCGAGCGCACCTGGCGCAACCTGCTCAAATCCGACGCCAGCGTCGATCTGGTGCACTTCACCATCCTGCGCCCGCCGGAGAAGCAGGACGGCGTGCCGATCAACGAGCTGTCGCTGATTCCATTCCCGACCCGCGAGCTGTTCCAGCAGAAGATTCGCGATTTCGACCTGATCATCTTCGACCGTTACGCCAACCAGAGCGTGCTGCCGTCCGCCTACTACCAGAACATCGTCAACTATGTTCGCAACGGCGGGGCGCTGCTGGTGTCAGCGGGGCCCGAATTCGCCGGCCCCACCAGCCTTGCCCGCACGCCGCTGGCCGAGGTTTTGCCCGCCATGCCGGACGGGCAGGTGAGCGAGACGCCTTACCGGCCGGCGCTGAGCGGACCGGGCAAGCGTCATCCGGTGACGCGCGATCTGCCAGGCGCCGACGCCGCCGCGCCGGACTGGGGCTCCTGGGCCCGCCTGGTGGGGGCGGAGGTCGATCGCGGCGCCGTGGTGCTGGATGGCCCGGAGAAGAAGCCGCTGCTGGTGCTGCAACGCGAGCAGCGCGGCCGCGTGGCGTTGCTGCTGTCCGATCACGCCTGGCTGTGGGCGCGCAATTTCCAGGGCGGCGGCCCCTATCTCGACCTGTTGCGCCGCGTCAGCCACTGGCTGATGCGCGAGCCGCAACTTGAAGAAGAAGCGTTGCGGGCCGAGGCGCGCGGCGGTGAGATCCGCATCACCCGCCAGACCATGGGCGATGCGCCGGAGCCCGTTCTGGTCACCGCGCCGGATGGGGTTGAAAGTCGCGTCGCCCTGACGCTGCGCAAGCCCGGCGAATATGTGGGCGCCATGCCGGTTGGCCGCCAGGGGCTGTACAGGCTGCGCTCCGGCGATCTGCTGGCGTTCGTGGCCACAGGACCGCAAAACCCGCGTGAACTGGCGGACGTGTTCAGTGATGAAGGCCGGCTGCGGCCGCTGGCGCAGGCCAGCGGCGGCGATGTGCGGCGCCTGCAGCAGGGCGACCAGCCCCTGGCGACGCCGCGCATCATCATGGCGCGCAGCGGGACGCTGTCCGGACCGGACTGGATTGGTCTGAGGCCCCGCGATGGCCATGTGGTGCGCGGCGTCTCCAGCACCCCCCTTGGCGTTGGCTTCGCCGCCCTTGGCCTCGCCCTTGGCGCGCTGTTGCTGGTGTGGGTGGGTGAAGGCCGGCGCAGCCGCGTCCGCTCCTGACCAGGTCAGACGCCAGGTCGCGCCGGCGCGCCGCAGCCGCCCCCGGCGCGACCTGGCGTCCTGGCGGGAGTCCCAGCCGTGGCGTCAGATCAACGCAATTGCCATGACAGATCGTGCAGGTGGCAACAGTGGCTGTAATTGTCGTTCAATAAATCTGATTAATCGCGCTTAAATAATATTTGAATCGCAAAATACTGATTAAGCAACTTGATGTTATTTTGATTTACTGAATCATCTTAAATTATAAATTTATTGAAAAATACAACAAAAATATTCAAATATTCTTGTATTTACATGGTGTATGCGCGATGAATCAGGTCTGGTTCGGGCTGGCGCAATGGTGGCGTGATGGGGGAGCGCGTTCGGCGATATGGGATGGCCGCCCTGGCGGCGCCTGTCCTGCTGGCGTCAGGCTGGCCGGCGGGAGCCGCTGCGCCGACGCTCATGCCTGGCGCGGCGCAGATCATTGCCACTGGAACATTCACCCAGGGCGCGCGCAGGGGCGGACAAGGCAACGGCTCATTCCGCAAGGATGAGATCGAGGGTCTGGCCGAGTACGGTCTGCTGGATGGTCTGACCATCCTGTTTTCGCCCCGCCTTGCAGTCCAGTCCGTCAGCCGGTTCGCGAGCGTTGCGGCGGGTGATGACGTAACGCTTGCGGCGGGGCGGAGGGTCGAGGCTGGCGGTTCGGCGCGCCTTGGCTTTCGCGCCCGTCTGTTGCAGGGCGCGCGCGATGTGGTTTCACTGGAGCTTTCGGGACGCGGCGGCGCCCTGGCCAGCGATATCGCCAGCCCGGTCATGCGGCGGGCGGCGGAGGTTGAGGCGCGCCTGCTGTGGCTGCGGCAGTTTCATCTGGTGGGGAAGCCGTGGTTCATCGATGTGCAGGCCGGCTACCGTCATTTCTTTGAGGCTGCAACACGGTGGGAGGCGGGGCGGAGCGACGGGGAGGCGGTGTTCGACGCCACCCTGGGCGTCCACCTCACGCCGCGCCTGATGCTGATGCTGCAGAATTTCAGCACATTTCCCGTCGGCGGCTCCGGCGCGCCGGGCGGCCGCAGCGGATCATCGCACAAGGCCCAGGCGTCGCTGGCGTGGAAGCTGTCGCCGGTCTGGACGCTGCAGGCCGGCGTGCTGGGAACCTGGGCCGGCGGCGCGTCCTGGCGGGAGCGGGGAATCGTTGTTGGCGTCTGGCGGCGGTTCGGCGGCTGAACCGTCGCAGTTTCCGCTGGCGGCGGCGCTGTCAGCCATCTCCACAGGCAGGCATCGCCAGACGCAAGAAAGGCGCGACCATGTCGCGCCTTTCTGCAGATCCGGATTGCCTTCGCGCTTCCCCGGGGAAGGGCGGAGCCAGTCGCTATCAGCCGAGCTGGATCGAGCCAGCCTCTGGACCCTTCGGGCCTTCGACGAGCTTGACGATGACCTGCTGGCCTTCCTGCAGCTCATCAATGCCGGAGCGCGAGAGTGCGGACTGGTGGACGAAAACGTCCTTGCCGCCGCGCTCCAGAGCGATGAAGCCGAAGCCGCGCTCAGGGTTGAACCACTTGACGATGCCAGCTTCCTCCGGCACGCCATCCAGAACGGACGGGTCGAAGAAGCGGCCGCCGGGACGACGCGGGCCACGGTCGCCGAAGCCACCGCGATCGCCGCCGCCGAAGCCGCCGCTGCGCGGGCCGCGGTCGCCGAAGCCGCCGCGATCGCCGCCGCCGAAGCCGCCGCTGCGCGGACGGGGAGCTTCCGCCGTGCTGGTGTCAACGTCCAGAACCTGCGTGACCTGGGCGCCCTTCTGGCCCTGGCCGACGCGCACGGTCAGCGTGGTGCCGGGCTCCAGCGTGGAGTGGCCAGCGGCTTCCACGGGACGGATGTGGAGGAACGCCTCGCCCGAGCCGTCGGTCAGCTGGACAAAGCCAAAGCCCTTCTGGGCGTTGAACCACTTCACCGTAGCGCCAACCTCAGGACCGCCGAAGTCATTCTGGCGGGAGAAGGATGGCCGGGATGGCATGGAAGGCGCCATCTCGTGCGCCCACGGATCAGGGGCGTGGTCACGGGAACGGCGGCGGTCGCGAAAATCGTTGTCTCGGCTCATCCGGATACTCAGCTTGTAAAAGTTCAAAGGCGCGGTCGGTACTTGAGCGGCCAACGTATTAGTAACCCTACTTAACGTCGGTTGAAAGGGGGCAAATGCCCTCAGGCGCATAAACTTTTGGCGCTTGCCCGAAAGTGATCGCGCGACGGTCGGCGAGGCAGAATGCTTTTGAGGCGCGGCAGTGGCGCGTATAGTTGCGTTGTTCCGGTCACCGTCAGCAGAAGATCCCTGGTTTTGTCTGGTTGAGCGATGGCTGCTGATGAGGCTTTCGCGCTGTAGCGGGCCATTTCACCGCAGATCACCCGATTTCGCGAGACTGGGATGCAATGCGCGCCGTTTGCATGGCCCGCGTTGCCGGCGCCCCAGGTCTGCAGTCAGTTCTCCGCCCGTTCTCCATGCTGTCCTGCTGCGTCATCTCGACTTCTGCGACGTCGTTGCCTAAAGCGATTGTGTCCGCTCTGATCGCGCGCATCCAACCAACTGGCTCCGGCCGCCGCGAGACCTGTTCGCGGCAACCGAACCGGAGCTGCAAGGGAGACAATGGCGATGGCAGCCATCAACAAAGTTACCGACCTGACCCTGGATGGCGACGTCGCCGTCATCACCCTGAATTCCCCGCCGGTGAACGCCCTGTCCGCGCCGGTGCGCGACGGCCTGTTCGATGCCTTCACCGCCGCCGTCAACGATCCGGCCGCGAAGGCCATCGTGCTGCTGTGTGACGGCCGCACCTTCATCGCCGGCGCCGACATCAGCGAGTTCGGCAAGGGTCCGAGCGGCGCATCGCTGCTCGACGTCCAGGCGCTGATGGAAAATTCGCCGAAGCCGGTGGTCGCGGCCATCCACGGCACGGCGCTGGGCGGCGGCTTTGAGGTTGCGCTCACCGCGCACTACCGCGTCGCGGTTCCGTCCGCCAAGGTGGGTCTGCCGGAGGTCAAGCTCGGCCTGCTGCCTGGCGCCGGCGGCACCCAGCGCCTGCCGCGCCTCGTTGGCCCGGAAGTCGCCCTGGAGTACCTGACCAGCGGCGATTTCATCAATTCCGACGTGGCCCTGAAGAGCGGCCTGGTCGACGAGCTGGTCGAGGAAGGCAAGCTGCGTGACGGCGCCATCGCGTTCGCCCGCAAGCTGGTCGCCGAGAACCGCCCGCTGAAGAAGGTCCGCGATCTGCAGGACAAGGTCGAGGCCGCCCGCGGCAAGCCGGAAATCTTCGCCGCTTTCCGCAAGGCCAACGCCCGCCGCTTCCGTGGTTTCGATGCGCCGGAAGCCAATATCAAGTGCGTTGAGGCGGCTGTGAACCTGCCGTTCGACGAGGGCATGAAGGAAGAGCGCCGCCTGTTCGAAGGCCTGATGACCGGCTCCCAGTCGGCCGCCCAGCGCTACATTTTCTTCGCCGAGCGCCAGGCCGCGAAGATTCCGGATGTGCCGGAAGACACCCCGGTTCTGCCGGTCCGCAAGGTGGGCGTCATCGGCGCCGGCACCATGGGCGGCGGCATCTCGATGAACTTCCTCAGCGCCGGCATTCCGGTGACCATCGTCGAGATGCAGAAAGACGCGCTTGATCGCGGCGTCGGCATCATGCGCAAGAACTACGAAAACACCGCGAAGAAGGGTCGCCTGACCCAGGCGGACGTCGAAAAGCGCATGGGGCTGCTCACCCCCAGCCTCGATCTCAATGACCTCGCCGATTGCGACATGGTCATCGAGGCCGTCTACGAGAACATGGACATCAAGAAAGAGGTGTTCGCCAAGCTCGACGCCATCGTCAAGCAGGGCGCCATTCTCGCTTCCAACACGTCTTATCTTGACGTCAACGAGATCGCTTCGGCCACGAAGCGTCCGGAATGGGTCATCGGCACCCATTTCTTCTCACCGGCCAACGTCATGAAGCTGCTGGAGATCGTTCGCGGCGACAAGACGGCGAAGGACGTTATCGCCACGGTGATGAAGCTGTCGAAGAAGATCGGCAAGGTTCCGGTGCTCGTTGGCGTCTGCCACGGCTTCGTCGGCAACCGCATGCTGGCCCAGCGCCAGCGCGAGGCCAACAAGCTGGTGCTGGAAGGCGCCATGCCGTGGGACGTCGACCGCGTGCTGTACGACTTCGGCTTCCCCATGGGCCCGTTCGCCATGTCCGATCTGGCCGGCCTCGACATTGGCTGGTCGAAGGACAAGTCGTCCTCGTCCACCCTGCGCGAAGTGCTGTGCGAGATGGACCGTCGCGGCCAGAAGAACGGCCGGGGCTTTTACGACTACGACGAGAAGCGCAACGCGACGCCGTCGGCAGAGGTTGAGAAGATCATTCTCGACTTCTCCAAAAAGCAGGGCATCGAGCGCCGCAAGATCTCCGATGAGGAGATTCTGGAGCGCTGCATCTACCCGATGATCAACGAAGGCGCGAAGATTCTCGAGGAAGGCAAGGCCATCCGCGGTTCGGACGTCGATATCGTCTGGATCAACGGCTACGGCTGGCCGGTCTACCGCGGCGGCCCGATGTTCTACGGCGATCTGATCGGCGCCGACAAGGTGCTGGCCAAGATGAAGGAATTCCAGCAGAAGCATGGCGATGACTTCAGGCCCGCCGCCCTGCTGGAGAAGGTCGCGGCGGACGGCAAGAAGCTGCACCAGCTCTGATCTGCGCATTCGCGCGGCGAACCGGCCATGCGCCGGCCGTCGCGCCAGCCACCAGCCCGGCGTCCGCGCCGGGCTTTTTTGTGGCGGGAGCTGGAGCGACGTTGCGGACCGGCCAGGCCGGCGGCGCCCAGGGGCTGGTGAGTTTCGCCAGTAGATATCGCTTCCGGATTTCGCCGTTGGATAGCCGCGACGCTCACTTGACCGGAGCGTGAAACCTGGCGTGAACTGGATGGGTGGGGCCGGTTGTGCTCCCGGTCCCGATTAGATGCATCTGTTCCAGGCGGCCCCGCGCCGCGCCTGGACATGCCCCATGCAATGAGGCCCGCTTGCGTGTCCTGATCATCGAGGATGAGGCGCTGCTGGCGCTGGAATACGAGCTGCTGCTGGAAGAGCTTGGCTGCGATCCGGTCGGCGTGGCCGGAGATTCGGTCTCGGCCCTGGCCATGGCGCGGGAGCTGGCTCCGGATCTCGCCGTCGTCGACGTCAACCTGCAGGACGGCATGACCGGCGCCGACCTCGGCGTGGCCATCGCCGCGGACCCTGGCGTTCCGGTGCTGTTCGTGACCAGCGAGGCCAACCACGTCGACCTCGGCGCGGAGCGCGTGCTGGGGGCCTTGCCCAAGCCCTTCACCAGCGCGGGGTTCGCCGCCGCCATTGACTGGGCGCGCAGTCACATCATCGGGGCGACGCCGGCGCCGCGCCCGGTGGGTCTCCTCACGCGCCTCTGACAGGCGGCATGGTTGTGGCGCCGGCCCCCGCCCTGGAGCCGTCGCCCACAGGAATTGTCATTTCTGTCCAGTATTCGGAAATTTTGTGCCGTCATGGTTTACGGGCGCGAAAGATTGTGCTGTCCCCGGCGTCTCCCGCTGGCCGATACAAAACCGTGATGTCGGTGTGGATTTGTCAACGAATTTACCGAACGAGCGCTTGTTCAAGGGTTGCCATGGCGCGTCGCCCTGTAGAAGATTGGGGGAAGTGAGGGGCGTTTGTCGGGCCGGCAGGTTGCAAACGTCTGCGGTTGTGGTGAGAATAGCTAGCCGAAATAACAAGATCAGCTCGGCTCAGGGAGGGGATTGTGCGTGACAAGACGCAATGGACGGTCGCACTGCGCCGTAATTCATCCGGTCCGGATTATTCCGGCCATCATTTCCACATTTCATAGCGCCGGGTAGTCCAGCATGTCAGGACCCATACTGTCCGTGCGTGATGTCGCCGTCCGTTTTGGCGGCATCGTCGCGCTGAGCGGCGTCTCGTTCGATCTTCCGTCCCAGCAGATCAATGCGCTGATCGGGCCGAACGGCGCCGGCAAGACCACGCTCTTCAACTGCCTCAGCAGGCTTTACACGCCCACCAGCGGCGACATCCTGTTTGAAGGGCAATCCATTCTCTCGCGTCCGGCGCACCGCATCGCCGAGATCGGCATTGGCCGCACCTTCCAGAATCTGGCGCTGTTCCAGAATCTGTCGGTGTTGGACAACGTCCGCATCGGCAGCCATTGCCGGACGCGCGGCGACTACATCAGCGACGCTCTGGCGTTGCCGTGGAGCCGCTCCACCGAGAAGGAAATCGACCACAAGGCCCGGCAGATCATTCGTTATCTGGACCTGCAGTCGGTCATGCACCGGCGCGTCGGCGATCTGCCGTTCGGCACCCAGAAGCGCGTCGAAATGGCCCGCGCCCTTGCCGCCGACCCCAAGCTGTTGCTGCTCGACGAGCCCGCAGCCGGTCTGAACCACGGCGAAGTGGAAGAGCTTGGCGACCTGATCAAGCACGTGCGCGACGACCGCAAGCTCACGGTGTTGCTCGTTGAGCATCACATGAGCCTGGTCATGTCGATCTCCGATACGGTGGTTGCGCTCAACTTCGGTCGCAAGATCGCTGAGGGCACGCCTGCGGAAGTGCAAAACAACCCTGACGTCATCGCTGCTTATCTCGGGACGGACCAATGACGAAACTTCTTGAAGTCAAGGGTCTGCACGCCAGCTATGGGCAGACCAAGGTGCTGCACGGCATCGACTTTTCCATCGAGCAGGGCAGCGTCACCACGCTGCTGGGCGCCAACGGCGCCGGCAAGACCACCACGCTGCGCGCCCTGTGCGGCATGATCCGGCGCTCTGGCGACATCCTGCTCAATGGCGAGCAGATCAATCGCAAGCAAACCGAGGACATCGTTCGCGTTGGCGTCGCCCACGTTCCTGACGGTCGCGGCACCTTTACCCGCCAGACGGTCGAGGAAAACCTGCAGTTGGGCGCCATGGCCCGCTCGGACAAGGCGGGCATCGCCCAGGATCTCGAGCTGGTGTTCAGCTATTTCCCGATCCTGAAGGAGCGCCGCACCCAGCAGGCGGGCCTTCTGTCGGGCGGCGAGCAGCAGATGCTGGCGGTGGGCCGCGCGCTCATGCTGCGTCCCAAGCTGATGCTGCTGGACGAGCCGTCCTTCGGCCTTGCTCCGATGATCACCCGCGAGATTTTTGAGATCTTCCGCGAGCTGAACCGCAAGGAAAAGGTCAGCATGCTCGTCGTCGAGCAGAACGCCCAGATCGCTCTTGATCTCGCCGAACAGGCTTACCTGCTCGAAACCGGCCGTATTGTGTTCTCGGGGCGCGCGGATGACATCCGTGACGACGAGAACCTTCGTAAAGCCTATCTGGGCTACTGAGGAGCCGACTGATGGAACTCTTTGTTCAGCAAGTCATTGCGGGCATATCGACCGGCTCTATCTATGCCTGCGTCGCGCTCGCCGTCGTCATGATTTATGTCGCCATCGGCCACCTGAACTTCGCCCAGGGCGAAATGGCGATGTTCTCCACCTTCATCGCCTGGCAGCTGATCACCTGGGGCGTGCCCTACTGGGCTGCGTTCTTCCTCACCATCGCCATATCGTTCGTGGGTGGCGTGGTCATCGAGCGCGTTATTTTCAAGCCGCTCGACAATGCGCCGATCCTCAGCCACGTGGTGATGTTCATCGCCCTGCTGACCATCATCACCAGCGCCGCCGGCTTCATCTGGGACTTCTCGATCAAGACGTTCCCGTCGCCGTTCGGTTCGGCTCCGCTGTTTGGCTCCAGCCTGATCAGCGCCCACCAGGCCGGCATGATGGTCGTTACGCTGATCCTGCTTCTGGCGCTGTTCTTCTTCTTTCGTTACACGCGCGTCGGTCTGGCGCTGCGCGCTTCCGCTGACAATCCGGTTTCGGCGCGGCTCGTTGGCATCCGCGTCTCCTGGATGATCGCACTCGGCTGGGGCCTCGCCACCGCCATCGGCGCCGTCGCCGGCATGATGGTGGCTCCGGTGGTGTTCCTTGAGCCGAACATGATGCTCGGCATCCTGACCTATGGCTTCGCTGGCGCCGTTCTCGGCGGTCTCAGCAGCCCGGGCGGCGCCGTGCTTGGCGGCTTCATGGTGGGCGTGGTTGAGAACCTGGCCGGCACCTTCATTCCCGTCATCGGCGGCGAGCTGAAGCTCACCATCGCCCTGTGCATCATCGTCCTGGTGCTCGTCCTGAAGCCTGGTGGTCTGTTTGGCCGCGCAACCGTCCAGCGGGTGTAATCATGTCTGTCAATCTTGAGGAAGCGGCCGAGCATCCCGCCGTCGCCGTCGACATCGAAACCCGGCCTCTGGGTCGGGACCGGACGCTGAAGGTCCTCTTTGGCATCCTCATTTTCGTCGTGGCGATCGCCCTGCCATTCGTCACGAAGAGCTTCTTCGTGTTCCAGATGACGATGGTGATGATCTACGCCATCGCCATTCTCGGCCTGAACCTGCTCACGGGCTTCAACGGCCAGTTCTCGCTGGGCCACGCCGCCTTCTACGCCATCGGCGCCTACACGGCGGCGATCCTGATGGACAAGGCGGGGATCTCCTACGTCTGGACGCTGCCCGTCGCCGGCATCGTCTGCTTCGTGTTTGGCTTCCTGTTCGGTCTGCCAGCGCTGCGTCTCGAAGGCATCTACCTTGCCCTCGCCACGTTCGCCCTGTCGGTCGCGACGCCACAGATTCTCAAGCTGTCGCCGCTTGAGCACTGGACTGGCGGCGTGCAGGGCATTGTCATCATGAAGCCGGACGCCCCGTTTGGCCTGCCGCTCAACCAGGACCAGTGGCTGTATTTCTTCACGCTGATCGTGACGGCCATCATGTTCTGGATGGCGAGCAACATGCTCCGCAGCCGCACCGGCCGCGCCATGATGGCTATCCGCGACAACCCGATCGCCTCGCGTTCGATGGGCGTCAACAACTCGCTCTACAAGGCGACCACCTTCGGCATCAGCGCCACCTACACCGGCATCGCCGGCGCCCTCGGCGCCATCGTTGTCCAGTTCGTGGCGCCGGACAGCTTCACGGTCGTCCTGTCGATCGCGCTGCTGGTTGGCCTGGTCGTTGGCGGGGTGGGCTGGATCCCGGGCGCCTTCTTCGGCGGTCTGTTCGTCCTGTTCGTGCCGAACATTGCCGAGAGCATCTCCAAGGGCCTGTCGGGCGCCTTCTACGGCCTGATCCTGATGTTCCTGGTGTTCATCATGCCGACGGGCGTCGCGGGCTTCATCGCCCTCATCCGCCACAAAGTCTTGCGGCGGGGGGCCTGAGGCCGATGGCGGTGCTCCTGATGCCGGATGGTCGGTCAGGAGCCTGCGGTTCGCGCTTCGGCGCATGGAAATAGAGCGCGGCGGTCCCCCAGGGGCCGCCGCGTTTTCTTTTGTGACCCAGGGAGGGAGCGTCGGCGGGAAATGCCGGGAAGGCTGGACATGTTGCGCTGGCGCGGCCGGCGCCGCCGGTTCGGCCGCCTGGTAACGCTTGTGCGTTGTCTCCCTGAGCCCGGGCGCAGGCCCGGGTCGAGACCGGCCCAAGGGGGGTGGGTCCGAAAAAACGGCGCTCCAGGTCACGGTGCGCCAGAACTGGGGAAGGAAGACCATGCAGGTTTTGGCAAAACACGTTGCGCGGGCTGCGCGCACGGCGGCCGGGTTCGCCGTGGCGGCGACGGCCGCGGCGACCATGCTCGCCCTGTCCGCGTCGGGCGCGGCGGCCCAAAAGAAGTACGGTCCGGGCGCTTCCGATACGGAAATCCTGTTCGGGCAGACCATGCCCTATAGCGGACCGGCGTCGTCCTACGGCGTGATCGGCAAGGCGCAGGAAGCCTACTTCCGCATGCTGAACGAGCAGGGCGGCATCAATGGCCGCAAGCTGCGCATGCTCAGCTATGACGATGGCTACAGCCCGCCCAAGACGGTTGAGCAGATTCGCAAGCTGGTGGAACAGGACAACGTGCTGTTCACCTTCCAGACGCTGGGGACGCCCCCCAACGCGGCGATCCAGAAATACATGAACCAGAAGAAGGTTCCGCAACTGTTCGTCTCCACCGGGGCCAGCCGGTTCTCGGAGCCGAAGGAGTATCCGTGGACGATGGGTTTCAACCCGACCTATCTCACGGAAGGGCGGATCTACGGGCGCTATATCCGCGCCAACAAGCCCGATGGCAAAATTGCGATTCTCTATCAGAACGACGATTTTGGCCGTGAGGTGATCACCGGCCTGCGCCAGGGTCTTGGCGCTGGCGCTGACAAAATGATCGTCGCCGAGGTTTCCTACGAGGTGACGGATCCCACGGTCGATTCCCAGATGGTCCGTCTGAAGAACACCGGCGCGGATATTTTTGTCAACCTGACGACGCCGAAGTTCGCCGCCCAGGCCATTCGCAAGGCGGCGGAACTGCAGTGGAAGCCCATGCACGTTCTGACGGTCAATTCGGTTTCCATCACCCAGGTGCTCAAGCCTGCCGGTCTTGAGAACGCCAAGGGACTTCTCAGCATCGGCTATCTGAAGGACTGGACCGATCCGGCCTGGAAAGGCGACGCCGGCCTGAACAAATGGTCGGACTTCATGGACAAGTACATGCCCGGGGCGGACAAGGACAACGCCGTTTACCTCTACGCCTACACGGCCGCCCAGTTGCTGGAGCAGGTGCTGAAGGCCGCGGGCGACGACCTGACGCGCGAGAACATCATGAAACAGGCCGCGTCCATGAAGAACGTGACGCTGGACCTGTTCCTGCCCGGCATGTCGGTCAACACCAGCCCGACCGACTATCTGGTGATCGAGCAGATGCGCATGGCGCGCTTTGACGGCGAACGCTGGGTTCCGTTCGGCGACCTGATCGACGCATCCACGAACCACTGACACCACGAACCACTGACCCATTGGATCGTGATGCGTCCGGAATGGCCGCATCACGGTCTGACTGTTTGCTTTGCCGGTTATTCGCACCCAAGAGGCGCCCGCTTGCAGCATCATGCACTCATGGCGCGTTGCCCGGCGTTGGCGCGTTGTCCCGCGTTGCGATCACCGCGTCGCGCCAGGGAAACGCCCCCTTTCACCGGGGCGCGCCTTCCCGACAAGGGGCCTGGCTTTGCGCCGGAAGCAGCGCGCGATCAGCTACAAAATGCTTCCCGTTCTTCCCGCCGGCAATCAGGCGTCCTGATTGTTCGCCGATGGCCGGAACAGGTCCAGCCATGGTGGGGAAGCGGACGGCCGAACGAGGCGGAAGGGTATACTCCCGCGCGGAGGCCGTCGCGTCGGTCGCACCGATGATTTATCTATTATTTTGATGGCATCCATGTCGATCATTGTAGGGCGACAGCGGGATGAGGCCAGATCTGGTTGCTCCGCAGCCGGACGGAATAGAATTAACTTATTGAAATATAATAATATATATTAATCTTGGTTCCCCGCTTGGCAAGCCGCGATGCGCTCGCTACCAAGAAAGTGCGTATGCGGCGGCTTAATAGATAAACGGGGTTTCGGGATGGAGTGGACACGGCGCGGCCTGCTAGTGGCCGCTGGCGCTGGCGCGGCGGGCGGTATGTCGGGCGCCATGTTGGGCTCCTGGCCGGCGCGGGCGGGCAAAGGGCGTTACGATGCGGGCGCTTCCGATACGGAAATCCGCATCGGCTCGATCTTTCCATATAGCGGCCCCGCATCGGCCTATGGCGTGATCGGCAAGGTGGAGGCGGCCTGGTTCCGCAAGGTCAATGACGCTGGCGGCATCAATGGCCGCAAGGTCAGCTTCATCTCCTACGACGATGCCTACAATCCGGCAAAGGCGGTTGAGCAGGTGCGGCGGCTGGTCGAGAGCGATGACGTGCTGGCCATCTTCAATCCGCTCGGCAATCCGTCCAACACCGCCATCCAGAAATATCTCAACGACCGGCGCATCCCGCAGCTTTTCGTCGCCACCGGCACGACCAAATGGGGCGACCACCGCCATTTCCCCTGGACCATCAGCGGCCAGCCGCCGTACCAGGCCGAAGCCATGGTCTATGCCCGCATGATCCTGGAGCGCACGCCGGAGGCCCGCATCGGCGTGCTTTTCCAGAACGATGATTTTGGCAAGGACTATCTGGCGGGGCTGCGCGACGGCCTTGGCGCCCGCGCCGACGCCATGATCGTCGCCACGGCGCCCTATGAACTGACGGATGCGACTGTCGACGCCCAGTTGGTGAAACTGCGCGCCGCCGGGGCCACGGTGTTCGTCAATGTCGCCACCTCGAAGTTCGCCGCCCAGGCCATCCGCCGCATCGCGGAGATGGGCTGGAAGCCGGAGCAGTATCTGGTCAGCGTCTCGCAGACCGTGGCCGGAACCATGCGCCCCGCTGGCCTGGAGAACGGCAAGGGCGTCATCAGCAGCTATTACCTCAAGGACCCCGCCGACCCGGCCTGGAGCGACGACGCCGGCATGAAGGCGATGAATGCTTTCCTTGACCAGTATCTGCCGGACGTGGATCGCAACAATATTCTCAACGTCTACGGCTATGTGCTGGCGCAGTTGCTGACGCGCGTGCTGGAACGCTGCGGCGATGATCTGACGCGCGAGAACCTGCTGCGCCAGGCGACCAGCATCAGCGATCTGCGGCTGGACATGCTGCTGCCAGGCGTTGCCATCAATACGGCGCCAGACAATTACTTCCCCTTCCGGCAGTTGCAGCCACTGCAGTTCGATGGAGCCCGCTGGCGTCCGCTCGGCGCGGTGATCACTGGCGAGGCGCGCCTGTGAAGCAGCCCGGGCGCGGCGGGCGATCCGACGAAAGTATTATCACCATTGTGATAATCGCCCCGCCCAGGTGAAGGTATTGCAAATAGTCACATCTGCAACAGAATGAAACAGGACGCGCCGGAACCAATGAGAGCGCGCATTTTTCTTTCCGGATGTGGAGCACGTGATGATCAGAGCGACCTTGAGGGGCGCTGGCGTAGCCGTTCTCGCGGCTGCGACGGGGCTGTCGGGATTTGCGTTGCAGGCGTCGCCGGCCGCCGCGCAAAAGAAATATGGGCCCGGCGTGACTGATACCGAAATCAGGATCGGCAACATCATGCCTTATAGTGGGCCTGCCTCGGCCTACGGCAGTATCGGGACAACAGAGGCGGCGTATTTCCGCAAGATCAATGACGAGGGCGGCATTAACGGCCGCAAGATCACCTTCATCTCCTATGACGACGCCTACAGCCCGCCGAAGGCGGTGGAGCAGGTGCGCAAGCTGGTGGAGCAGGACAACGTGCTGCTGGTGTTCAACCCGCTCGGCACCCCGTCGAATACGGCGGTCCAGAAATACCTGAACCAGAAGGGCGTGCCGCACCTGTTCCTGGCCACGGGCGCCACCAAATGGGGCGACTACCAGAACAATCCCTGGACCATCGGCTGGCAGCCCACCTACCAGGGCGAGGGGCGCATCTACGCCCGCTATATCCTCGACAAATATCCCAACGCGAAAATCGGCGTGCTGTACCAGCACGATGACTTTGGCCGCGACTATCTGCAGGGTCTCAAGGATGGCCTTGGCGACAAGGCGAAGTCGATGATCGTCTCGGAGGTCTCCTACGAACTGGCGGCGCCGACCGTGGACGCGGAGATCCTGAAGCTGCGCTCCAGCGGCGCCGACCTGCTCGTCAATATCACCACGCCGAAATTCGCCGCCCAGGCGATCCGCAAGGTGAGCGAGATCGGCTGGAAGCCGGCGCACCTGCTGGTGAACGTATCCAGCTCCGTGGGCGCGGTTATCAAGCCGGCCGGTTTCCAGAACGCCCAGGGCATCATGAGCGTCAACTACGTCAAGGATCCGACAGATCCCGGCCTGAAGGACGACCCGGGCGTGAAGGAATGGAACGCCTTCATCGACAAATACCTGCCGGGCGTCGACAAGACCCAGTCCAACTACGTCTATGGCTACAATGTTGCCCGCACCTTGGTGCAGACGCTGAAACAGGCTGGCGACGACCTGACGCGTGAAAACATCATGAAGCAGGCCGCCAATCTGAAGAACTTCGATCCCGGCATGCTGCAGGACGGCATCACCATCAATACCAGCCCGACGGACTTCTACCCGATCGAGCAGGAGCGGATGATGAAATTCACTGGCGACCGCTGGGAGAATTTTGGTCCCGTGCTGAGCGGCGCCATGAAGTAAGCCAGGGCATTCACGGTGACATCAGGCTCGCCGGAAATGCTTTGCCGGTTCTGAGTTCGGGCATTTTCTTCAGGAAAAGTGGGCCCCACTTTTCCGGGAATGCTCCGGCGGCGCGATGCCGGCATTGAGCCCCGCGCGGGCGAAGGCCTGTCAGGCAGACGTCTGGCAGGCCAGATGCACCTTGCTGGCGAAGGTGGCGTCCTCGCCGCTGGCCAGCAGCGGCGCGGCGTCGGCGACCGCGTCGCACAGTTGCGACACCCATTCGTGCTCGGATTTGGCAAAATCGTTGAGCACGAAGGCATGCACCGCGTCCTTGTGGCCCGGATGACCGATGCCGAGGCGCACGCGGCGGTAGTCATTGCCGGCCAGCGCGGTGATCGAGCGCAGGCCGTTGTGCCCGGCGTTGCCGCCGCCGGTCTTCACCCGCAGCTTGCCAGGCGCCAGATCCAGTTCGTCATGGAACACCACGATATCGCCAATGGCGATCTTGTAGAATCGCGCCGCCTCGGCCACGGAGCGGCCGGATTCGTTCATGTAGGTCTGCGGCTTCAGCAGCACGACCCGCTCGCCGCCGATGGTCGCCTCCGAGGCCTGGGCCTGGAACTTGCTGCGCCACGGCGCGGCCCGATGCCGGCGGGCGATGGCGTCCACGGCCATGAAGCCAATGTTGTGGCGGTTGCCGGCGTATTTCGGGCCGGGGTTGCCAAGACCGACGAACAACAGCATGCGCGGCGCCTTTCATTGTCCGGACTGGACCGGATGTGGCGGAGCGCGCCGCCGCCCGGCCAGGGAACGGGGCATGGGGCGGCCCCATGCTGCCGCCTGCGCCTGGCTGGCTCCGGTCATGAAAAAGGCGGGGGCGTCGCCGCTCCCGCCGGATGCTTCCATGTCGCCCGCCGCTGCGGGCGCGTTGCCCGATCAGGCTTCCGGAGCAGCTTCTCCAGCGGCCGGCTCCTGGCTCACGGTCGGAGCCACGATGCTGGCGATGGTGAAATCGCGATCATGGATGCTGGGCTCGGCGCCGGCCGGCAGCTTGACGGCGGAGATATGCACCGTGTCGCCGACATTCAGGCCAGCCACGTCGATCTCGATGGCGTCCGGAATGGCGTCAGCGCGGACGGTCAGGCTGACGTGGTGGCGCACGATGTTCAGCGTGCCGCCGGCCTTCAGGCCAGGCGAAGCTTCCTGGTTGATGAAGTGGACGGGAACTTCGACGTCAATGGTGGCGTCGCGGGTCACGCGCAGGAAGTCGACGTGCAGCGGGGTGTCGCGCACCGGGTCGAGCTGGTAGTCGCGCGGAATCACGCGTTCCGTCTTCGAGCCAACGGTGATCTCGAAGATGGTGGTCATGAAGCCGCCGGCGAAGATCGCCAGGCGCAGCGGCGCGTATTCGATGGAGATCGGCAGCGGCTCCTGGCCAGCGCCATAGATGACGGCGGGCGAACGGCCCTGACGACGCAGTTCACGAGCGGCCCCCTTGCCGACCCGGGTCCGCGCCTCGGCATTGATCTGCTTGACGGCGGTCATTGTGGTATCCTTACAGTAATGCAAATAGCCGCCTCGCGGCGGCTTGCGCTTGCCCGCGCCTCCAAGGGTGTCTGACGGGCAGGGGCCTTATAGCGGCGGACCGGCGCTCTGGCAAGAATGGGGCGGGCGTTCGCCGCCGCCTGCATTGGGCCAGGCAACGCCATGGCCTTCATTTTGCTCAGGTCGCCAGGCCCGGACATATCGATGGCATGCCCTTCTCCAGGCAGGCGCGGCCGGCCAGCTATGGCATTACGACGACTGTTCGGGCGCTTCCCCATCCGCCTTCGTGCGGTAGTCGCCAAAGGCGGCGTCGCGTTCGCTCAGCAGTTGCGCCACGCTGGAGCCGTCGCGGCGGAAGCGGCTGAAATAGGCGCGGCTGGCTTCGGTGGTCATGGCCAGCGCCTGCAGCTCGGTCCCGGCGCGAATGCCGGCGCGCAACCCCATGTGTTCCATGGCGCGGTGCACCGCCCGCTTGTTGATCTGTTGCAACTCCGGCGGCGTCAGGGCCACCCGCTGCGCCATCTCCAGCACGCGCGCGTCCAGTTCCGCCGCCGGCCAGGCCCGGTTGGCGAGGCCTTCGCGCGCCGCTTCGACGCCGGAAATGGAATCGCCGGTGAGGTACATTTCCATAGCGCGGCGCATGCCGACCAGCCAGGGATGGAACTGGTTGTCGGGCGGGCTCATCAGCCGCGTCGGCGGGTAGCCGATCTGGGCGTCTTCCGCCACGTAAACCAGGTCGCAGCAGGCGGCGAGTTCGCTGCCGCCCGCCAGGCAATAGCCGTGCACCTGGGCGATCACCGGCTTTTGCAGATCCCAGATGCGCGTCCAGCCCTCAACCACATGGCGCGGCCACTGGCCGGGCCCCCCGGCGGTGTGGAACGGTTGACCGGCCGCATTTTCAGCGGAGAGATCGTAGCCTGAACTGAAGCATGGTCCGGCGCCGCGCACGATGGAGACGTGCACGTCCGGGTCGTGATCCGCCGCCTCCAGCGCAGCGAGTATGGCGGCGCGCAACGGATTGCTCAGGGCGTTGCGTTTGTGGGGACGGTTCAGGGTCAGGCGCCGCACCTTCGGCGCCGGCGTATCGATCAGCAAAATCTCGTCCGGACGCGCGGCGTCGGTCATCGGGCTTCCTCCTGCCTGTATTTGTTTGCGCACACTATCGGTCCCATTGGCGGGCGCGACAAGGCAAACGGCCAGTCTTGTCTGGCCGGGCGGCAAGACAAGAGGGCGGCAAGACACCAGGGAGACAGGACACCAGGGCGGCCAGGCGGCCAGGGAGCAAGGCGGCCAGGGAGCAAGGCGGCAGGGGGCAGGGGATAAAGGGTTAGGGGAAAGGCAGGGCGGTGGCGGCGACAACCGCCGCCACGCGACGTCCGGCGGCTGCCGGCGCGGCCTGTCAGTGGCTGCTTTTGCCAGCGGCCCCGGCGCGCGCAACCGGGGCGCAGGCGAGACGTTCGCCGGCGTCGCCTGCCGGCTGGCTGGCGTAGTCATCCGGTTTGGCGTGAATCATCAGGGTGCGGCCGCTCACGTCGGACGACGCCCGGCCCGCGCCGCCCAGCGAGAGCATGGGAGCGAAGACCTCGGCCCGCAGCACGCCATCGGCGCCGACGCGCTGGTTCGGCATGTCGCCGGCGTGCGGCCCGCCCTCTGCGAAATAGCCATGTTTGGCCCCGGTCGGATTGAAGTGTCCGCCAGCGGCCTTGTGGCCGTCGGCGGGGCTGCAGCCGCCGTGCTCATGGGCGTGGAACGCCACCCATTGGCCTGGCGGCAGGTCCCTGATCTCCACGCGGATCAATACGCCGGCCGGGGTTTCGAACAATTGCGCCTCGCCAGTCGCGGCGCCCTTGCCGTTCACGAAGGCAGCCGTGGCCTCCGGCTTGCGGTCGGTCGTCCCTGCCGCCAGCGCCATGGCTGGAAGCGCGGCCGCGACCAGGGTCGCGCCCATCGCGGTGGCGAAGAATGTCAGGCCGTGCATGCGTCTTCTCCCATGATCGGTTGATGTTCCGGGCCAGACCGCGCCGGCCAGCGGAATGAACTCCAGCATGGATCGCCGGCGTTCCTGCGTCCATGCCGCATGGGGGAACAACGCCTGTGGCGGCGACACGACCCGGTGATGCGGCGCCGCCGCGGGTCACAAGTCCGGGAGCGGGCAGGGCGGGACGGGGGCGCGCCGTCTCAGGCCTGGCGGGCGCTCATGAACCGGCGCCAGCCATCGGCCCGCAGCTGGCAGGCCGGGCATTCGCCGCAGCCATAGCCCCAGTCGTGGCGCTGGCTGCGGTCGCCCACATAGCAGGTGTGGCTGTGCTCAACGATCAGGTCGCGGAGCGCCGGGCCGCCCAAATCCTCCGCCAGGGCGAAGGTGGCGGCCTTGTCGCGCCACATCAGCGGCGTGTGCAGCACGAAGCGCGCCTCCATGCCGATGTTCAGCGCCACCTGCATGGCCTTGATGGCGTCATCGCGGCAGTCCGGATAGCCGGAATAATCGGTTTCGCAGACGCCCAGCACGATGTGGCGGCAGCCGCGCCGGTAGGCGAGCGCGGCGGCGAAGGTGACGAACAGCAGGTTGCGGCCAGGCACGAAGGTGTTGGGCAGGCCGTTTTCGCTGGCGACGATGGCGATGTCGCGGGTCATCGCCGTGTCCGAAATCGCGCCCAGCGCCTCCAGTTTCAGCATGTGGTCGTCGCCGAGGCGTCCGGTCAGCGCGCCGGAGGGCGCGGCCATGCCGGCGCGGATGGCGTCGCGGCAGGTCAGCTCCACCGCATGGCGCTGGCCGTAGTCGAAACCGATGGTCTCCACTTCAGCGAAGCGCGCCAGCGCCCAGGCGAGGCAGGTGGAGGAGTCCTGGCCGCCGGACAGCAGCACCAGCGCGCGGTCATTGTTCAGCATGCTGTTTCTCCCGAAAAACCGGATGGCGCCCTTATAACGTCAAAGGCCCGGAGCTGGCGCGCCAGTTCCGGGCCTTTGACGATGAAAATGCGGCTGCTCAGTCGAACAGGCTGGAAACGCTCGACTCGGAAGCGGTGCGGCCGATGGCCTCGCCGATCAGCGGCGCGATCGACAGCACGCGGAAATTCTGGGCCACGCGCACGGCTTCCGTCGGCTGGATGGAATCGGTGATGACCATTTCCTTCAGGCGCGACGAGGCGATGCGGGCGACAGCGCCGCCGGAGAGCACGCCGTGGGTGCAATAGGCGGTGACTTCCTTGGCGCCCTGCTTCAGCAGCGCCTCGGCGGCGTTGCACAGGGTGCCGCCCGAATCGACGATGTCGTCGATCAGGATGCAGGAGCGGCCCTTGACGTCGCCGATGATGTTCATCACCTCGCTCTCGCCGGGACGCTCGCGGCGCTTGTCGACGATGGCGAGCTGGGCGTCGATGCGCTTGGCCAGGGCGCGGGCGCGCACCACGCCGCCGACGTCCGGCGACACCACCATGACTTCCTCGCCGGCGAACCGCTCCTTGATGTCGCGCACCATCACCGGGGCGGCGTAGAGGTTGTCGGTGGGAATGTCGAAGAAGCCCTGGATCTGGCCGGCGTGCAGGTCCAGCGTCAGCACGCGGTCGGCGCCGGCGCGGGTGATGAGGTTGGCCACCAGCTTGGAGGAAATCGGCGTGCGCGGACCGGGTTTGCGATCCTGGCGGGCGTAGCCGAAGTAGGGGAGAACCGCCGTGACGCGGCGCGCCGAGGAGCGGCGCAGGGCGTCAATGATGATCAGCAGCTCCATCAGGTGGTCGTTGGCCGGATAGGAGGTGGACTGGATGACGAACACGTCCTCGCCGCGCACGTTCTCCTGGATTTCCACGAACACTTCCATGTCGGCGAAGCGCTTGACCTGGCAAACCGCCAGCGGCGTCTCCAGATAGCTGGCGATGGCTTCGGCGAGCTGACGGTTGGAGTTGCCGGAGACGAGCTTGATGGAGGATTTCATCCTGACGGCCATTCTGTTCGTGTGATCGGGCCTGCGCTGGCGGCGGCGGGCGACCGGAAGGCCCATGGCAGGCCGGATATGAACGGCGCCAGCCCCGCGCGGTTGCGCGCAGCCGTGACGGAAACGGACGCTGTTCTTGATGGCCGGGCTATTAGCAGCGCTGCCGCGTGGGAACAATACGATTCCTGTTGTGATTTTCGCCGCGCCGGGCTGCGTGAGGCGCAGAACGCCCCCGAAAAGGGGGCTGACTGGCTCCGGAACGCCCTGCAACCGGCGTCTGGCGGCGTATCCGGCCGCCGCCACCGCGCCGCGCGGCAAGGCGTCTGCATCGGAAAAACGCGCGAAATTTCCTGCTAACTGATTGAAAATAAAATGATTGATCGGGCGTCCTGTTTCATGGCGCTTTGGCCGGCGGGCGCAGGCCGCGTCCGCCATGTCCGGCTGCTGTCACACGGGCGCCACGCTTTGCAACCTTTGCGAAATCGCCGCCGGGCGATTAGATCATGGAGCATGATTTCGCGCCCCAAAACCCCCCGTGTCACGCCTGTCAGCGCTGGCCAGCCGCCAGCCGCCGGGGAGCCGGCGGACGGGCGGGCCGTTGCCGGGGATGCGTCAGCAGGGGATGCGTCAGAAAGAGATGGGTTGCCGGATGACGGCTATCCATCTCTTTCTGGCGCGCCGGATGATTCCGTCCCCACTGATGAAGCGGCGGGTTTCGCCGAGGGCGGTTCTGGCGTTGAGCTGGATTTTGCCGCCGACGCCGCCGACCTGGCGTCCAGCGCCGGCCATGGCGGCAATCTTGCGGCGGGCGCGGAAGTCATCCGCAAGTTCTGGCGGACCCTGCCAGGCTCCCCGGGCGTCTACCGGATGATCGACGCCAATGGCGAGGTGCTCTACGTCGGCAAGGCCCGCAACCTGAAGAACCGCGTGGCCAATTATACCCGCGGCGTCGGCCATGGCGGCGCCCGCACGGCGCGGATGATCGCCGCCACCGCGACCATGGAGTTCGTCACCACCCGCACCGAGACCGAGGCGCTGCTGCTGGAGGCCAACCTCATCAAGCAGTTGCGCCCGCGCTACAATGTGCTGCTGCGGGACGACAAATCTTTTCCCTATATCCTGGTGACCCGCGACCACCGGGCCCCGCAGATTCTCAAGCATCGCGGCGCCCGCAACCGGCCCGGCGACTATTACGGGCCGTTCGCCAACGCCGGCGCCGTCACCCGCACCCTCGATGCGCTGGAGCGCGCCTTTTTGCTGCGCTCGTGCTCGGACAGCTATTTCGAGAACCGCACGCGGCCCTGCCTGCTGTTCCAGATCAAGCGCTGCTCCGGCCCGTGCACCAACGAAATTCCGCAGCAGGACTATGACGCCCTGGTGGAGGAGGCGCGGGCCTTTCTCTCAGGCCGTAGCACCATGGTGCGCGCGCGCATGGCCAGCGACATGCAGGCGGCGTCCGACAATCTGGAATTCGAGAAGGCTGCGCGCTACCGCGACCGCCTCGCCGCCCTGTCGGCGATCCAGTCATCCCAGGAGGTCAATCCGCGTTCGGTGGAGGAGGCCGACGTCTTTGGCTTTGCCGAGCAGGCCGGGCAGTTCTGCATCCAGGCGTTCTTTTTCCGCAATGGCCAGAACTGGGGCAACGTCGCCTATTTTCCCCGCGCCGACCGCTCCACCAGCCCCGGCGAGGTGCTGGAGGCGTTCATCGCCCAGTTCTACGATGACCGCCCGTGCCCCCGGCTGATCCTGACCTCGGTCGAGCCCGACGAGCGCGCCCTGCTGGCCGAGGCGCTCGGCGCCAAAACCGGCCGGGCGGTGGAGCTGGCGACGCCCCGGCGCGGCGAAAAGCGCGATCTGGCCGAGCACGCCGCCCGCAACGCCCATGAGGCGCTGTCACGGCGACTTGCCGAAACCGCCTCGCAGCAGAAGCTGATGGAAGCGCTGGCCGCGGCCTTCGGCCTGTCGCGCCCGCCGCGCCGCATCGAGGTCTATGACAATTCGCACATCATGGGGACCAACGCCGTTGGCGGCATGATCGTCGCGGGCGTCGGCGGCTTTGCCAAAACCCATTACCGCACCTTCAACATGCGCTCGGAAGATCTGAAGCCGGGCGACGACTACGGCATGATGAAGGAGATGCTGCGCCGCCGCTTCGCCCGCCTGCTGAAGGATGAGCCGCGTCACGAGGCAGCTCCCGCCGCCGGGCCGGCCGACAGCCCGCCGCCTGATTCGCTGGATGCGATGGCGGACGGGGCGGCGGAGGATGGGGCGACAGAGGACGCGGACGCCGCCGTCATGCCGGCCTGGCCCGATCTGGTGCTGGTCGACGGTGGACGCGGCCAGCACGAGGCGGCGAAGGCGGTGTTCGCCGAGCTGGGCGTGACCGACGTGGCGCTGGCGGCCATCGCCAAGGGCATGGACCGGGAGGCTGGTCGCGAGACGTTCTTCATGGAAGGCCGGGCGCCCTTCCGCCTGCCGCCGCGCGATCCGGCGCTGTATTTCGTCCAGCGCATGCGCGACGAGGCGCACCGTTTCGCCATCGGCGCACACAGGGCGCGGCGCAAGAAGGACCTGGTGCGCAGCCCGCTTGATGAAATTCCAGGCGTCGGCCCGGCCCGCAAGCGCGCCCTGTTGCTGCATTTTGGCACGGCGAAGGCAGTGGCGGCGGCCTCGCTGGACGATCTGGCGCGCACGCCTGGCGTCAACGCCGCCACGGCGCGGACGGTTTACGCTTTTTTTCATGATGGCGCCGGTTGATGGGGGTATCGTCGGGCCCTGCGCGGCATGGCGGGGCGCTGACGGTTGACGGGACCAATGGCGTTGACGCAGATGATTTCGCCTGACGCCGTTTCACGTCAGCGCAGGCTGCGGCGCCTCCGCGTTCGGTTTCGGGCGCAGGCGCTGCACGTGAACATGACGCCGTCGCCTGGCGCGACGGCGCCATCGCCAGACGGGGCCGACTTTCCTGGCCCATGAAATGTCAGAATATGAGCCAGATATCCGTGACCAGACGCTCCACTGCCCTGAGCCTGCCGAACATCCTGACCTATGCCCGGTTGCTGGCTGCGCCGGCCGTCGCCGCCTGTCTGTTCTGGCCGCATGAATTCACCATGCGCTGGCTGGCGCTGGGCATCTACGCCCTGGCGGCGATCACCGACTATCTCGATGGCTATCTGGCGCGCGCCTGGTCCCAGCAGTCGGCCATCGGCCGCATGCTGGACCCCATCGCCGACAAGGTGCTGGTGTCGGCAAGCCTGCTGATGCTGGCCGCCAGCGGTGATATCCGCAGCTGGTCGCTGTGGGCGGCGATCACCATCCTGTCGCGTGAAATCCTTGTCTCGGGCCTGCGCGAGTTTCTCGCCAGCCTGCGCGTCAGCGTGCCGGTTTCCACCGTGGCCAAATGGAAGACCGCCGCGCAATTGCTGGCGCTGGGGTTCCTGATCGTCGGCCCGGCCGGCGATGCGGTGCTGCCCTACGCAAGCCGCATCGGCATTGTGCTGCTGTGGGCGGCGGCGCTGCTCACCCTCTATACCGGGTGGGACTACATGCGCGCCGGCGTGCGGCATCTGATCGAGGCGGACCGGAAGGCCGTGTCTGGCGAGAAGCCATAAGTCGCGGGGCCGGACGCCTGGCATCAAGCTGGCGCCGGTAAATCACGGCCGCGCCGCCCGCCGGCCGTCTCAAGTTGGGCCCCCTTCGGCCGCATCCGCCAAAACAGAAATGCCCGCGACTTGCGCGGGCATTGCCATGTCGGGACATCGTCATCCGCTCAGGCGGCGGCGGCCTTCGGCTGCACCTCGGCGGTGTAGTCGTCCATCAGCGCCTTGGTGATCGCGCCAGGCGTGAAGCGCCAGTCGGCGATCTCGGCCACCGGCGTCACTTCAGCGGCCGTGCCGGTGATGAAGCATTCCTCGAAGCTGCCCAGCTCCTCCGGCATGATGATCCGTTCCTGCACCTCAATGCCCCGGCGCTTCGCCAGTTCGATCACCGTCTGCCGGGTAATGCCGTTGAGGAAAGCGTCGGCCAGCGGCGTGTGCAGCACGCCGTTCTTCGTGAAGAAGATGTTGGCGCCGGTGCATTCGGCGACGCGGCCGCGCCAGTCCAGCATCAGGGCGTCGGCATAGCCGGCGCGCTCGGCCTTGTGCTTGGAGATGGTGCAGATCATGTACAGGCCCGAGGCCTTGGCGCGCGACGGGATCGTCATCGGGTCCGGGCGGTGGAAGTCCGCCATGGTGATGCGGATGCCCTTCAGCCGCTCTTCCGGCGCGAAATAGCTCGGCCACTCCCAGGCGGCGATCGCCATGTGAATCTTGTTGGCGAGACCGGAGACGCCCAGGGCTTCGGAGCCGCGCCAGGCAAAGGCCCGCACGTAGGAGTCGGGCAGGTTGTTCTTCTCGATCACCAGCTTCTTGGCGGCGCAAATGTCGTCCACCGCGTAAGGAATGGTGAAGTCGAGCAGTTCTCCGGACTGTTTCAGCCGCTCCGAATGCTGCTTCGACTTGAAGATCTGTCCGCCATAGGCCCGCTCGCCCTCGAACACGCAGGAGGCGTAGTGCAGGCCGTGGGTCAGCACGTGAATCCTGGCGTCGGCCCAGGGGACCAGCTGCCCGTCAAACCAGATGACGCCTTCACGGCTGTCCATGGGAATCGCGGACATGACAATTTCCTCCAGTCTTGATCGGGCGGCTGTGTCGCCGCATTCAGAATTAATGTCATCCACCAGGCGCGATGCTGGCAAGCCCTCGCCAGCCAGCGGCGCGATCCGGGCGGTTTGCGCACAGAGGCCGTAGTCCCGTTCCCGGTTGCTTGCAACTGGCGGCGGCCGGCAAAAACCGGCGCAAGCCGACTTTGCGGGAAAGCCGCCCGCGCCCGCCTCCGGTTTCTGGCGCTTGACGGTGCGTCGCCAAATTGGGATATGTCAATAGAACTGACGTAATGGAGGTTCATGTGACCGACTGCCGCGCTGACGATCATCGGGCCGGGGCGGTTGACGCCCAGGGCCAGCGGCCGGCGCTGGATCTGATTGAACTGCTGTTTTTCGCCTATCGCGATTTCGTCGGCGACGCCGACCGTCGCCTGGCCGCCGACGGCTTTGGCCGGGCCCACCACCGGGTGCTGCATTTCGTCAGCCGCAATCCGGGCATGACCGTGGCCGGCCTGCTCGACCTGCTGCGCATCACCAAGCAATCCCTCAACCGCGTCCTCAAGGAGCTGCTGGAGAAGGACTACGTCGCCCAGCGCGAGGGGGAGGCTGACCGCCGCCAGCGTCTGCTGTACGTTACCGATGCGGGAGCAGCGCTGGTGCATGAGCTGGCGGTGCTGCAAAGCGCGCGCATCAGCCGCGCCCTTGCCGGATGCGCCCCGGGCGCCCGCATCCACGTGGTGGATTTCCTGGAGGCGATGGTGGACTGGCCGGCGCCGGAGGGGCGGCGGACCGTGACGCGGGAGAAGGGCTGATGGCTGCGGCAAGACCGCGTGCGCCGCTGGGGGACGATGCCCCCCATGTTCTGGTGGTCGATGACGACCGCCGCCTGCGCGCTCTGCTGGCGCGGTTTCTCGGCGACAATGGCTATCGCGTCACCGCCGCCGCGGACGCCGCCGAGGCCAGCGCCAGGCTGACGCAGATCCAGTTCGACGTCATGGTGCTCGATGTGATGATGCCGGGTGAAAACGGCTTCGATTTCGCCGCCCGCCTGCGCCGCAGCCTCAACACCCCGATCTTGATGCTGACGGCGCGCGGCGACCCGCAGGACCGGATTCGCGGCCTCGAGATCGGCGTCGACGACTACCTCGGCAAGCCGTTTGAGCCGCGCGAGCTGCTGCTGCGCATCGGCGCCATCCTGCGTCGCACGGCCAGCAACGGCCACGCCGGCGCGCCGGAACAGGTCAGCTTCGGCCCCTTCACCTACCGGCTGGATCGCGGCGAATTGCGTCGCGGCGAGGAACTGGTGCGGCTCACCGACCGCGAGCGGGAAATCCTCACCATTCTCGCCAGCCATAACGGCGACAATGTTCCGCGCGAAACCATTTCAGGTCAGGGCGGGCCAGGGGGCGTCGCCAACGAGCGGACGGTGGACGTGCAGATCAATCGCCTGCGCCGCAAGATCGAGAACGACCCGGCCAATCCGGCCTGGCTGCAGACCGTGCGCGGCATTGGCTACCGGCTGCTCGTGGATGGCTGACATGAAGGCGGGCGGACCTGACGCAGGGGGGCCTGCCACAGGTAGATCTGCCGCAGGGGGATCTGCCGCAGGGGGATCTGGCGCAGGCCATCCGGTTACGCCAAAGCCTGGCGCGGCCTTGCGGCGCCTGGATGTGGGCCTGCGCGACGCCGGCGTCATCCTGGGCAGGGCAGCCCTGGGCGCCGGGCGCATGGCGGGGCAGGGGGCGGCGGCGCTGTGGCGCGCCGCAGCCGCCATGGGCGCGCGCGCCTTGCGCCAGACGCCGCCTGGCTTCAGCGCCGGGCTGGCGCGCGCTGCGGACGCCCTGGCGACCCCGGCGCGCATCTGGCGGCGCGCGGCGCGCTGGCTTGGCTCGGTGATGCCGAAGGGGCTCTATGCCCGCTCGCTCATCATTATCATCGCCCCCATGCTGCTGTTGCAGTCGGTTATCGCCTACGTCTTTCTGGAGCGGCACTACCAGACCGTGACCCGGCGCATGTCGGCCGCCGTTTCGGCTGATATCTCGGCGCTGATCGACGTCTACGAGAGCTATCCCCAGGACGCCGACGCCACCACCCTGTCGCGCATTGCCGCTGACCGGCTTGGCATGGACATTGATTTCCTGCCCGACGAACGCCTGCCGCCACCGCAACCCAAGCCGTTCTTCTCGATTCTCGACGGGGTATTGTCGGAGGAAATCCGCAAGCAGGTGGCGCGACCGTTCTGGATCGACACCGTCGGCAAGTCGAACCTGATCGAGATCCGCGTCCAGCTCGATCGCGCCGTCATGCGCATCCTGGCGCGGCGCAGCCTCGCCTATGCTTCGAATTCGCACATCTTCCTGATGTGGATGTTCGGCACGGCGCTGGTGCTGATGGTCGTCGCCATCCTGTTCCTGCGCAACCAGATCCGCCCGGTGCTGCGCCTTGCCGACGCCGCCGAGGATTTCGGCAAGGGCCGCGAGCCCAATTTCCGGCCGCGCGGGGCGGCGGAGGTGCGCCGCGCCGGCGTCGCATTCCTGGAGATGAAGCGCCGGATCGAGCGCGCCATGGAGCAGCGCACCACCATGCTCAATGGCGTCAGCCACGACCTGCGCACTATTCTGACCCGCTTCAAGCTGTCGCTGGCGATGATGCCGGAGGATGATCCGGAGGTGGCGGACCTGCACCGCGATGTCGATGAGATGTCGCGCATGCTGGAGGCCTATCTGGCCTTTGCGCGCGGCGACGCCGAGGAAACGGCCGACGAAACCGATATTGGCGATCTTCTGGAGGACGTGCAGCTCGATCTGGAGCGCGTCGGCCACAACGTCACGCTGGCCGCTTCCGGCGACCTGCGCGTCAAGGTGCGGGAGGACGCCTTCCGCCGCCTGGTGGTCAATCTGGCGTCCAACGCCGCCCGCCACGGCGACAATGTCGCCCTCGGCGCGACGCGCGACGCGCGCTGGCTGGTGGTGACGGTGGACGACGATGGCCCTGGCGTGCCGTCCGAGCAGCGCGAGGACGTATTCAAGCCGTTCGTGCGCCTTGACGAGGCCCGCAACCAGGACGAAGGCGGCTCCGGCCTCGGCCTCGCCATCGCCCGCGACATCGCCCGCTCGCACGGCGGCGACGTCGTGCTGCAGGACAGCCCCCTTGGCGGCCTGCGCGCCCTGGTGCGCGTGCCGGTGTAGGCTTTGGCAGGGCGGCGTTATCGCCCTCCTGCCGGGGCCGTCCTTGCCTGATCTGCTGCCTGCTTTTGCCTGCGCCGGTCTTTTGCCCGCGCTGGTGCCGGCCCATGGTCCATCAAGGTCCGCAGCCCGTCATGATCCGGTCCACAGTCGTCAGGGCCGGACCTGTTCCGGCCATCCACGGAATACGGCTGCCGCAGGTGGGTTTACTGCAGCCGGACAGCAAAGGCGTGGATGCCTGGAGCAGTCTGGGCACGACGGCCTGGAAGGACGGGCTTCCATGCCCCTGCCAGCGTTGCCCTTGTGGGCCGTTCCTGTCCGGTCACGCAGCCGATCATCGCAACGGGCGCGCGCCCTGCAGCTCAGTACAGCGCTCCGCCGTTGGGAACGACGCGGTCGGGGCCGATCAGCATCACCTGGCCGTTGGCGTCGGGCACGCCCAGGGTCAGCACTTCGCTCATCATCGGGCCGATCTGGCGCGGCGGGAAGTTGACCACCGCCAGCACCTGACGGCCGATCAGTTCCTCCGGCTGGTAGTTGGCGGTGATCTGCGCCGAAGATTTCTTGCGCCCGATCTCGCCGCCGAAGTCGATCACCAGCCGGATCGCCGGCTTGCGCGCCTCGGGAAACGGCGCGGCCTCCACCACCGTGCCGACGCGCACGTCGACCTTCAGAAAGTCATCAATTGAAATCAGATCGCCCGTCAGGCCCGGTTGCTTGTCGCTCATCTCACGTCAGTCCGCTGCAAAGGCGCGGACTATAGAGTATTTTCGGGCTGTTCATATCAAAATCCGAGGTCCCCCTTGAGGTTCCTCCTGGCGGGTCAGCGCGCCTCAGGCGCGGCCTCGCCGGCATCCGCGGCCGGGGCGGCGGGCTCGGGCCGTCGCGGCTTGTGGCCGCCGCGGTCCAGCACGGCGCAGGCCAGCCGGCGCAGCGGCGAGGTTAGCCGCCAGGCGTCGTTGGCGAGGGCCAGCGCCCGGCCGCCGCGATCCAGCTCACGGTCGAGGCGCGCCAGGGTTTTCGCCTGGCCGGGATCATCGTCATACAGCCAGGTTTCCACCGTGTGGGCGAACAGCAGGGCGGCGCCCTGAACCCGGAGCGCGCCCAGCGGACCTTCCGTGTCGATGCCGGCGGCGGAGAGCATGAAGCGCCAGGAGTTTTGCGCCGCCTTGTTGAGCGCGGCGATGGTCAGCGGTTCGCGCCGCACGCCGGCGTGGATGACGCGCAGCCCGGCGCGATGCGCCGCCATGTGATCGAGCCGCATCATGATGATGTCGAACAGCCGCTCGCGCGCCGGTTCGCCGCCCATGTCGTCATCACGGGCAGCGTGGCTGGCCAGCACCTTCATGTCGATCATGCGGGCAAAGCCGCCCAGCACCGCGCCCTTCGAGGGGAATGCCGCGAGGAATTCGGCGAGGCTGACGCCAGCCCGCTCCGCGATATCGTTGATGCTGATGCGCGACCAGGCGCTGGCGCCCTCAGCCTCGCGCTCCCCGGCAATGGCCAGCAGGGCCTCGATGATGCGCTCGCGCGCCGGCTGCTCCGGGCGACCGCTTTTGGCGTCGGCTCTGGCGTCGGTGGCGGACATGGCGCGGGCTCCTTTCAGAACACGGATGGGCGTCAGCGAAGCGACGCGGGCCGGCGAACCTTGCGAGGCAAACAAATGCCTGAGCGCCGCCGCCTGCAAGTAAACGCCCACAAGCCGGCGTGGGCAAGCGGCCAGTCAACCTCATGCCGGCGCCGGCAATATGGCGGGGCCTCAGCCGGAGAGTTCGCGGGAGCGGTCGGCGGCGGCGGCGATGGCTTCCGTCAGCAGCGCCGGCATGCCGTCGCCGTCGCGCATCAGCACCTGCAGGGCGGCGAAGGTGGTGCCGCCGGGAGAGGTGACGGCTTCGCGCAGCGCCGACGCCGAGGCATCGGAAGCCCGCATCAGGTCGCCGGAGCCGATCACCGTCTTGCGCGCCAGCCGCTCGGCCAGATCACGCGGCAGGCCGGCGGCGACGCCAGCCTGCGCCATGGCCTCGACCAGGTGGAACACGTAAGCGGGGCCGGAGCCCGAGACGGCCGTCACCGCGTCAATGAGCGCCTCATCAGCGACCCATTCCACGTCGCCGGCCGCGCGCAGCAACGCATTGGCCTCCGCCTGGCGGGGCGCATCAATGCCGTCGCCGGCCACGGCGACGCTGACGCCGCGCCGGATGGAGGCGGGCAGGTTGGGCATCACCCGCACAATGGCGCCGGCCTGCGGAAACGCCGCCGCCAGATTGGCCAGGGTCTTGCCGGCGAGGATTGACAGCACAAGGCTGTCCGGTCCCGCCAGCGGGGCGAGGGCCGGGGCCGCCTCGGCCAGCATCTGTGGCTTGATGCCGAGCACAAGGGCGCGCGCCGGGCGCAGGTTGCCTGCCGGCGGATTGAGCTGCAAGCCGGTCCGCTGCGCCAGGGCGGTCAGCGCCCCGGAGGGGTGCGGCTCGATCACCTGGATGCTGGCCGGAGCAAGCCCGCCCTCAAGCCAGCCCTCCAGCATGGCGCCGCCCATGCGGCCGGCGCCGGCGAGAATGAGGGATGCGGGAAACTGCTCCATGATATGCCTCGCTGCTGCTCCGGATGTCCGGTGCGAAAACGGATCAGTCTCCATCTAGAGCAAAACCGTCGCGGGCTGAATGGTGAATCCTGACGGAGCGGGCCGGTCGCGAACGCCATGCCATGCTGTTCATGTTTGGCCATTCATGCACGGCCATGCCTGTCCAGTCATGCCCGTCCAGCCATGCCCGCCAGCCATCCCTGCGCGCCATGTGCGCGCCCGTTGCGGGCAGCCATGTCGTTGTGCGGTGGGAAAAGTCGGCGCGCGGCGCAAAACCGGCAGCGGTCGCCGGGCGCGGGCGCGGGCGCGTCACGGACGCGTCATGACGTGGATAGCCGGAACAGGTCCGGCCATGACGGGTGGCGCATGGCAGGGGAGCGCGGCGGGCGGCGTGAAGGAGCGCGTAGAAAGCCGTCGCCGCGCCGGGGCGACCTCGCGGATCGCGCGTCCCCCGGTCGCTGAAGCTCAGGCCTCGCCCTGGGTTTCGAACAGCACCGCGTCGAGCGCCTCGCGCGCCGGCTTCCCGGCCCACAGCACGAACTGGAAGGCCTGATAGTAGCGCTCGCAGGCCTCCAGCGCGGTGGTCATCAGCACTTCGCACTGGCCCTGGGTTGGCTCGGCCCCGCCAGCCAGCAGCAGCCCGTGCCGGTACATCACCACGCTTTCCGACGCCCACAGGTCGAAATGTCCCAGCCAGAGCTGTTCGTTGATCAGCGAGATCAGGGTCATGATCTCATTGCGACGCCGTTCGGGAACTTTCAGATCGAAGCCGCAGGCAATATGCAGCGCCTCGACCTCCGGCACCCAGGTGAAGGCGACATGGTATTCGGCCCAGCTGCCGCCCACGGTGACGGACAGTTCGTCATCGTCATCACGGTCGAATGCCCAGTCCTGACTGGCGGCGAGCCGCTCCAGCACGTCGAGCGGATGCTCGGTGCGGCTGATAACGTCGAAATCGGTGTAGGTCATGCCGGGGCCCTCGGCCTGGAGGTCAGGGAGTGTCCCGCGCAGGCGACCGCCCGCGCAAACACAGCGACGCACAAAAAACCGTCCGGCAACCGGTGAAACGCCGGGTGAGCCGGAGTATTCGCCAGGACAGGCGCCGTCCGCGCAGCAGTTCCGGCGGAGGCGGCCATTGCCCGCATCCGGAATTGCCCCGCCCACAGGACTGGAGCGGACGAATCACCTGTATTTTCACTATATCGCGCAGGGCTGTTCCTGCGAACATCGCGCAAACAGTCCGGGATTCCCGCTGCCCCCACAACCGCCCGGCCCGGACTGTCCACAAACCAGGCCGTGTTTGCCGCAAGGCGGACGCCAGGGCGGTCAGTTGTCCACATGAACGCATGCGCCGCCGCGATCACGCTGCCTTCGCGCGCGTCATTCCGGGCCGCCCCGGCAATGCGCGGACAGTTTCCGAATGGAATCAGCGGAGAACCATTGGCGCCGGCAGCCTGCGCTGGAGGCCAGCGAAGCGCCTGGCGGCGCTTCAGTCGGTTGGCGCGTCGGTTGCGCCGGTTGTGGCCGTTGCCGGGCGCGCTTCGCCCAGTTGCGCCTCCAGCGCCGCGAGGCGGGCGGCGAGCCGGTCATTCTCCTCACGGGCGGCGATCGCCATGTCGCGCACGGCCTCGAATTCCTCGCGCGAAACCAGGTCAAGCGTCTGGGTCAGGCGGTCAATCTGGCCGCGGGCCACGGCGCCGGCCTCGCGACGCACGCCCTCCGCCGCGCCAATGGCGTCGGTCGCCAGACGGGACAATTCATCAAACAGCCTGTTCGAACCAATCGACATGGTCGTTCCTCCGGCGCGGGGGCTTGCGTGTGCTGACTAGATAGTCGGCGCCGGCGGTCACATCAACCGGCCGCCGGCAACCAGGCAACAAAGCGTCGCCCGCCAACAAAGCGTCGCGAGCCTGGGGCCATGCGCCAGGCCGATGCGCCGCCCTGGCCGGTTCGCGGCGGCTCCTTGCACTCTTCGTCGCCGCCGCCTGGCAATCCGCGCGGCCGCCGCCTTGCAATCCGCGTCCGCAACGCTTGACCTGACGGCGCGCACGGGCACAGTGGCGGCGCGCGCCGGTCTTCCGTAAACCGGGCTGTTTTCGCGCGTGTTTTGCGCCCTTCCTGATCCGAGAGTGCTGGTCCGCCCATGCCTGTCCTGGCCATACCGTTTCCGGTGATCGATCCGGTCATCTTTTCCATCGGCCCGCTGTCGGTGCGCTGGTATGCGCTGGCTTATATTGTCGGGCTGGTCGGCGGCTGGCTTTACGCCCGCCGGCTGATCGCCGCGCCAGGCCTGTGGGGCGAGGTGCGCCGGCCAACCCGCGCCGATCTCGATGACATGCTCGTCTATGTCGCACTGGGCGTGGTGCTGGGCGGCCGCATTGGCTACGTGCTGTTCTACAATTTTCACGAATACCTGGCCGATCCGCTGTCGATCCTCGCCGTGTGGAAAGGCGGCATGTCGTTTCACGGCGGCCTTGCCGGCGCGCTGCTGGGCGTGTGCCTGCTGGCGCGCCAGCGCAAGCTCTCCGCTCTGGCCATGTGCGATGTCGCCAGCGCCGTCGCGCCCATCGGCCTGTTTCTTGGCCGCATCGCCAATTTCATCAACGGCGAGCTGTGGGGGCGGCCAGCGCCGGATGTGCCGTGGGCCATGGTGTTCCCCTATGGCGGCCCGCTGCCGCGCCACCCCAGCCAGCTTTATGAGGCGATTGGCGAAGGGCTGCTGCTGTTCATTGTCGTGTCGATCGCCGTGCGCCTCGCCGGTTTCCGCCGTCCCGGCGTGGTCAGCGGCGTCTTCGCCATCGGCTACGCCATCGCCCGCACGGTCTGCGAGTTCTTTCGCGAGCCCGATCCGCAACTGGGCTTCCTGCTTGGCCGCAGCGTCAGCTTTCTCGAAGGCGGGCTGACCATGGGCATGCTGCTGTGCATTCCCGTGCTCCTCGCCGGCATCCTGCTGCTCTGGCTGGCGCTCTCCGGGCGCACCCGCCCCACGGGCCTGGCGCGGGCGACTGATGAAGCGGCGCGGCAAAAAGCCGGAGGCGCGACGTGACCTCCCGGCCTGGGGGGCCGCCCGCCACCGCGCTGGGGCGCGAGATCGCCCGCGCCATCGCCGCCGAGGGGCCGATGCCTGTCGAGCGCTATATGGGTCTTTGCCTCGGCCACCCCACGCAGGGCTATTACATCACCCGCAATCCCTTCGGGGCGGATGGCGACTTTATCACCGCCCCGGACATCTCGCAGATTTTCGGCGAACTGATCGGCCTGTGGTCTGCCGAGGTCTGGCGGATGATGGGCAGCCCGCGCGAGATCAATTTCGTCGAGCTGGGGCCGGGGCGCGGCGCGTTGATGGCCGACGCCCTGCGCGCCGCCCGCGTGGCCCCGTCGTTCCGCAACGCCGTGCGCCTGAACCTCATCGAGACCAGCCCGGTGCTGCGCCAGTTGCAGCGTCAGGCGCTGTCGGCCGAAGGCGAGCTGTCGTCGATCCCGGTGGCCTGGCGCGACCGCGTCGAGGACGTGCCGGAGGGGCCGATGATCCTCATCGCCAATGAGTTCTTCGACGCGTTGCCGGTGCGCCAGTACGTGCGCGCGCCGGACGGCTGGCGCGAGCGCATGGTGGGGCTGGCGGCGGATGGCGGCCTGACCTTTGGCCTGTCGCCTGAAACCGAGCCGTCGCTGGAGAGCCTGGCCGGCGAGGAGGGCGCGGTGATGGAGTTGGCCGTCGCCGGCCTCAATCTGCTCACCGGCCTGGCCGACCGGCTGCGCCGCTTTGGCGGTGCCGCCCTCATCATCGACTATGGCCATGTGGCCAGCGCCGTGGGCGACACCCTGCAGGCGGTGCGCCGGCACCAGTACGTGCACCCGTTCGCCACCCCGGGCGAGGCTGACCTGACCACCCACGTGGATTTCGCCGCGCTGGCGCGCACGGCGCTGTCGCGCGGCGTCGTGGTGGACGGGCCGGTGGAGCAGGGCTCGTTCCTGCGGGCGCTGGGCGCCAATTCCCGCGCCGAGCATCTGAAGCGCAACGCCCGCGAGCCGCAGCGCCGCGCCATCGACGATGGCCTGCGCCGCCTGACCTCCAGCGACGCCGGCGGCATGGGCGCGCTGTTCAAGGTCATGGCGGTGGCCGCCTCGCAGCTTGGCCCGTTGCCAGGGCTGGCGCCGCGCCGCGAGGCGCCCCATATGCCGCAGCCATCCCTCGTGCGAACCCTGAGGCGACCATGAACAATACAGCGCGGCAACTTGCGGAAAAAATCACGGCGCAGGAGCTCACGGCCGCCTCGGGCGTCCGCCACGGCTTCTTCACCCGCGAGGGCGGCCTGTCGCAGGGGCTTTATGCGTCGCTCAATGGCGGCCTCGGCTCCGCCGATGATCCGCGCTCCGTTACGGAAAATCGCGGCCGCATGGCGGGGGAGCTGGGCGTCGCGCCGGATAACCTGCTAAGTCTCTACCAGATCCACTCCGCCGATGTGGTGACGGCGACGGCGCCATGGCCGGCTACGCCGGAGCTGCGGCCGCGCGCCGACGCCATGGTGACCGCCACCCCAGGCCTGGGGCTGGCCATCGCCACCGCCGATTGCGGCCCGGTGCTGTTCGCTGACGCCCACAACCGCGTCGTCGGCGCCGCCCACGCCGGCTGGAAGGGCGCATTTTCCGGCGTGCTCGAGGCGACGCTCGCCGCCATGGAGGCGCTGGGCGCCGAACGCGCCCGCGTCACCGCCGTGCTGGGGCCGACAATCAGCCAGTCGGCCTATGAGGTGGGGCCGGAATTCATTGGCAATTTCACTGCGGGCGACGCCGACAACGCCCGTTTCTTCCGGCCGTCCGCCCGCGAGGGCCACGCCATGTTCGACCTGCCGGCCTATATTGGCGCGCGGCTGGCGCGGGCCGGCGTCGGCGCGTTTCATGATCTGGCCCTGTGCACCTATGGCGACGAGGCGCGCTTCTTCAGCTATCGCCGCGCCACCCACCGGGGCGAAGCCGACTATGGCCGGCTGATTTCGGCCATCGTCCTTGCCTGAGGCTGCGGCCCCTATTCGCTCACCAGCGCGTCGGGCGTGCGCCAGGCCAGATGCTGGCCGCCGTCCACCGCGATCATCTGGCCGGTGACGCTGCGCGCCTGCGCCAGCCACAATACGGCGTCGGCGATTTCATCCGGACTGATCTGGCGCGCCAGCGGCAAAGCGGCGATCTGGCTGGCGAAATCCTCCTGCGACTGCCGCTCGCTGGCGAGGATGGGGCCAGGGCCCACCGCATTGACGCGGATTGCCGGCGCCAGCGCCTGCGCCATGGTGCGCGTCGCCGTATAAAGCGCCGATTTGGTTAGCGTGTAAGAGAAATTACGCGGAGTCGGCTTCCATACGCGCTGGTCGAGAATGTTGACGATCGCGCCCTGGCTGTCCGGCGGCAGGGCCTGGGCGAAGGCGCTGGCCAGAATCGCCGGCGCCCGCAAATTGACGGCGAACTGCCGCTCCCACAGGGCGATGTCGAGATCGCGCACATCGTCGGCCTCGAACAGCGAGGCGCTGTTGACCAGCAGCGTCAGCGGACCGATCGCCGCCACGGCCTCCCGGATGAGCCGCCCGGTGTCCACGGCGCTTTCCAGATCAGCCCGCACCACCGCCGCCTTGCCGCCCCCCGCGCGGATATGGGCCGCCAGATCGGCGGCCTCCTGCTCGGAGCGGTTGCAGTGAATGGCGACGGCATAGCCCTGGCTGGCCAGGGCCATGGAAATCGCCGCGCCGATGCGCTTGGCTCCGCCGGTTACCAGCGCCGCCCTGGCGGGTTCACGGGGCCTGGCCTTTTCTGTCCAGGCCTGTTTTGCCAAAGCCTGTTTTGCGAAAGCCTGCCCTGTCAAAGTCTGCCCTCCCTGCGCGCCTTGTCCGCCATGCGCCGCTCAACGTGCTTCGCCACCCGCAGATAACGGTAAAACGCGAAGTTCATGGCGGTCATGAAGCCATATACCCCGCGCAAGGCGTGCCGCCTGCCAATGTATGCCTTGAGAAAGTTCGCGGGAAACTCCGCCAGCAGCCGCCATGTCGACACATGGGCGCCCCGCGCGTCCAGATCCGCCGCCTGCATGTCGGTGTAGCGGTTGAGCTTGGCAATCTGGTCGCCGATCGAGCGCACGGAATAATGGTGAATCACCCCGCGCAGCTTTCCGGTGCGCGTTCCTTCGGGCAAATCGACCCGGTCGTGAACCGGAGAGGGGGAATAGCGGCCAACGCTGCGCCGGTACAACCGCACCGGCGCCAGCGAGAAGCCCAGCGGATGCGGCGCCTTCTCGCCCGGAAACATTTCGGCGATGGGGATGCGCCAGGCGTCAAACCGCGGCGCGCCGCGCGCAAAGAGGGCGTTGATTTCATCAACGAGCGCTTCTGGCATAACTTCGTCGGCGTCGAGGTTCAGCACCCAGTCATGCCGGCACTGATCCTCGCCAAAGCGTTTTTGCGCGCCATAGCCGGGCCAGTCGTGGTGAATCACGCGCGCGCCATGGCGGCGGGCCACGTCCTGGGTGCCGTCGGTTGATCCCGAATCAATGACGATCAGGTCGTTCGTCACCTTGCGGGCGGCGTCCAGCGTCGGGCCGATGCGATCGGCTTCGTTCAGCGCTATCACAAACACGGAAATGTGATTTTGTTCCGGCGTCATCATTGTCCTGCCTGGCGGTCGCGCTGCTAGTGCCACGGGGGTGGCGACCCCCGCAAGCACCGGCTCCACATCCGCAGGTTGCGTTGGCCCCCGCGCTGGATCGTTCTTCGGGCGCGCCTGGTGTTGCAAGAATGTCGCCAGTCTGTGGCGCCTGCCTGGATTATGGCGGGCGGGGCGATGAGTTCGTGCGGAGCCGTGGCTGAAAATCAAGTATAAGATATTGATTTTCAATCAAAATGTATCAGATTAACGCCTCCTTAGCCAAGGCGTCACGTTTCGCTCCACTTTGGCCGCATTTTGGGTATGACTGTTGCCACAGGCGACGGGCTACGGCGCATTTGCTTCTGGTTGACGTCAACGACGTCCTCATATCTCCACGCTGATGGCGATATGAGGGCGTCGGCAACCAGGCAAAGGCGCGTTGCCTTGAGCATTTGGGGCGCAACGCCAATCTCCCTGGAGATCCTTGCGTCACGATCTTGCCTCAATACCGGATGGCGCTGTTGCTGGAGTGCTACAGACAGCGGGGCGCAGCTCGGTGTAGGAGCCTATAACTCGCGGTGAGCGGCGCAAGCCCTCCATCGCAAGCAAAAAAACGGAGTGAGTGATGAAAAAGATTCTTCTCGCGGGCGTTGCCGCCGCTACCATGCTGGCCGCTGGTTCCGCTTTCGCTGCTGACCTGCCTTCGCGTAAGTACGCTCCGGTTGCTCCGGTGGTTGTTGCTCCCGTGTTCACCTGGACCGGCTTCTACGTCGGCGTGAACGCTGGCTACGGCTGGAACACCAACAATAACAACAACGCCTGGAACTACTACGCTCCGGTCGCTTCGCAGTACCTGTGGACCGGCGGCGGCTCGAACAACGACGGCGGTTTCGTCGGCGGCGGCCAGATCGGCTACAACTACCAGATCGGCCAGTTCGTGATCGGCGCTGAAGCCGACATCCAGTACGCCGACATGGGCGGCAAGAACCACTTCGGTTACGGCAACCAGGGCATGGACTGGTTCGGCACCGTCCGCGCTCGCGCTGGTGTCGCTATCGACCGCGCCCTGATCTACGTGACCGGTGGTTTCGCCTACGGCGGCGGCGGCAACAACAACAACTACTACAGCTACGGCTTCGCCAACACCGCTGTGAACTACGGCTACTACGCCGGCAACGGTGACAGCACCGCTACCGGTTGGGTCGTCGGCGGTGGTCTTGAGTACGCCTTCACCGACAACATCACTGCCAAGATCGAAGGCCTGTATGTCAGCCTCGACCGCGGCAACAGCAATGTTTACGTGCCGGGCGCCGCTCTTGCCAGCATGTACTACTCCGACGGTCAGAAGAACAACGAGTTCGGCGTTGTTCGCGTCGGCCTGAACTACAAGTTCTGATAATCCGGGGATTTCCCCGCTTTATCTGGAGCCCGGCAGCTTTGCTGCCGGGCTTTTTTTTTTTGTCTGGCGGCCGGACGGGGCGGCCCGCGCGTGAGATACGCCGCGCCCTCTGCGCGCAAGCCAGCATGTGCAGGACGGGCAGGCCCTGTTTCCGGTTTCTCCCCTGTTTCCGGTTCCTCCTGGCGAACTCCCGCCCGGGCCAATGGATTTGACCGCGCAAAGGCGCAGCTCTGCCATGGCAAAAAGTTGCCGGTGAATCTGCCGCAGCGACATGTTCTTTTGGGAGGCGCTCCAGAGCGCAGCCGGCGGGATGTGCGCGCACGGCCCCGGAGCATCAATGACGATGGGCGGTCAGACCGTCGGGCGCGTTGCTTCGAAAGCCGGGACAGCTTTGCCAAAGGCGTCGAGCCAGTTCACCAGCCGGGGATGGGACTGGCGCCAGGCTCCGTCAAAACGCAGGTCCAGATAGCCGAGCGCACAGGCGAGGGCGATCTGCCCCACATCTGGCCGGCCATGGCATGAGGCGCCAGGTTGCGACGGCGGCGAGGCCTCAAACGCGGCCAGGCCGGCGGCTACCTTGGCCGCCTGGGCGTCGACCCAGGCCTGGTGGCGCCGCTCCTCCGGCCGGTAACGCGCCTCGTACACCTGAAGCACGGCGGCCTCGAGAATGCCGATGGCCAGCGCCTGCACGCGCAGCGCCTCATACCGTTCGGCGCCGGCGGGAATAATCAGGCCGCCGCCCGCGACATGATCGAGATAATCTATGATCACCCGCGAATCGTAGAGCGTGCGCCCATCATCAAGCGCCAGCACCGGGATCTTGCCGAGTGGATTTTGCCGCGCCAGCTCCGGGTCCGGCGGCATGACCGTGGCGGGTTGCGTGCGCACGCGGTCGGTCAGGCCGAGCGCGTCGATGGCGATCAGCGTCATCCGGACAAAGGGCGAAAACGGCGATGTGCGCAGCAGCATGGGAACAGTCCTGAACAGACGGCGATTCGATGATCGCGACACAAGGTTCAGGATGAGCGTACGTTGCGGCGCGCCGCCGCGCGATGGGACAATGGTCCCGCCTGGCGCAAAAAGGGCGGGGATCACGCGAGAAAAGGGCTGGCCAGAGAACGCTGGCCAGAATGTTCGTGGAAAGAACCTCCCGGCAAGCAGGCCCGCAAGAGCTGAGGTTCAGCCGTCTTCGCCGGCGATCCACGCGCAGACGGCGCCTCCGCGTCCCTCCGGCGCAAGACGCGCGGCCAGCGCCGGCAGCAGAACCTGGGCTTCTTCATGCAGCAGCCAGGGGGGGTTGGCGATAATCAGGCCGCTGCCATTCAGCCGGTCAGGCGGCCCGCGCCGGTCAATATACAGTTCAAGCCGCAACAGTTTGCGCAGCCCGCTTGCCCGCAGGCGGGCGGCGGCCGCATCGACCGCCGCGCGGTCCTTGACCGGATACCATAGCGCCATGATTCCCGTGGACCATTTGCGCAGCGCGCGCGACAGCTGGTCCACGGCGAACAGCAGTTCGCCAGGCTTCTCGTAAGGCGGGTCAATCAGAACCAGACCGCGCCGCTCCTTCGGGGGAATATTGGCGTTGAGGGCGGTCCAGCCGTCGAGGTGAAGGGCGCGGATGCCTGGAACGGGCTCCAGCGCCTCCTTCAGCAGCTCGTAATCCGCCGGGTGCAGCTCAATCGCCAGGGCGCGGTCGCCAGGGCGCAGCATCTCGCCGACGATCAGCGGCGAGCCGGGAAGGGCGTCCGCCCCATGCCGCCGCCGGGTCTGGGCAAGCGCGGCGCGCCATGGCGCCAGCAGCGCCTCGACATCATCGCTGAACGGGGTCTGCATCAGCCCGACGCCGCGCAGCCATTCGCCAGTGCGGGTCGCTTCATCGGCGCTGAGGTCATAGCGGCCGATGCCGCCATGGGTGTCCAGCACGAAGAATGGCGCATCCTTGCGGCCCAGATGGGTCAGGATGCGCGTCAGCAGGGCGTGCTTCATGACGTCGGCGAAATTGCCGGCGTGATAGACATGGCGGTAGTTCACGCAGCGTTCCGTAAGTGCTGGTTGGCGCCTGACCGGCGGCGAACCTGTTCAGACAAAAAGCGGACTTTGTCTTGCCGACCGGGGCGGCGCGCGCGCCGGACCAGGAGGACTGACGCATTGTCGCGGCAATGCGGGTCGGGGGGGCGCTGCGGTTCTCACGAAAAGTGGATTCCACCTCTCCCGAAAATACTCCAGCTTTCCCGGTTTTGAACGGCCTGTGATCGATCAGCCGCTTTTGGATCACCGAAAAGCGCTCTAGCGCGGCGGCGGCACCTCGAAACCGGCGCGACAGCGCGGCGGCCCCATGTCGCCACAGGGTACGAAATTCCGCAGATCCTTGCTGAAGCAGATGTAGATCTCCTGCAACGCGCCGCGCGCGCAGGAAACGTCGATCATGTCGGCGCGCAGTCGCGGATTGGCGGCGACAAGCGCCCGCTTCAGCTCCATCACATTGCCCCGGAACGGCCCATTGGCCTGCCGGTAATCGTCAGGAATGGTCACGGCGTCGCGGGCGCGGCGCACATCGCGAAAATAATCAGCGGCGGTGTTGCCGGAGCACGTGCCATGCACCCGCCACTCATGACGCGCCAGTCCCTCATCGGGGAAAACCCCTTCGGCGGCGCGCAGCGCCATGCGCGACGGAAACCGCGGCGAGGGCGCGCACTCGGATGGATAGCCATTGCTGGCGTATTGCGGCCACAGCCCGTGCACGACGAAGCCAAGCTTCTGGCCCACATCGCACTGGCTGCGCTGCTTGCGCAGGCCCTCGCGGATGCAGAAGGACGGCGACCACGACAGGGCCAGCACGTAATGATCGAAATTGCCAGGCGCCGCGCCGCGATCGGCGCGCGGCCCGCCGCCCCATTGCGCGCCAGCGGGCGCGCTGGCGGCCAGCAATGCGACGGCGCCAGCCAGGGCCGCGCCACAACGCGCCAGCCAAGGCAAGACCAGCCGAGGCAAGACCAGGCGAGACAAGGTCCTGGCGGCCACGGATCGCGACAGGGTCAAGATACCGGGTCCGCCGGATCAGGGACGGGCCGAGCGGCAGCCCGGCGGATAGGCCCAGCCGCGATCAAGGCCGACGACGCAATAGTTCACGCCATAGGGCTCATAGCCAACATTGAAAATGCCCGGTCCGGGCATTCCCAGCGCTTCGGCCACCGAATAATACACCGTGCGGTGATAGCCATCCGACATCCAGGCGCGGGCGCTGCAATAGCGGCGCGGAATGTAGTCAAGCCCCGCCGGCCGGTCGGCCAGGGTGGTGATGCGGTCATAGCCGGTGATGGTCAGGCTGGAATTCCAGAAATTCGACTCGGTGCGGGCGAATTTGTCGGAAACCTTGTACAGCACCATGTTGTCGGTGCAGCCCGGCAGCACCGCGCTCCACGGTCGGGTGCGGGTTTCTGCCGGAACCTGGTCGCGCGCCAGGGCGGGACCGGCGAACGCGGCCGCCGCCACAGCGGAGGCGCACATGAAAAACAGGGGCGAAAGCCGCTTGAACATGGTCGTTACCCGTCGCAATCAGTCAATATTACCGCCCCGGACCCAGGCTGGCGGGGAACCGGCGACATTGGCTTTCCGCACAAGGCCCGCGCAAAACGCCGCGACCCATGGGAGAGGCAGGCCGCGCCCCAAACCACAAGGTTCCGGTCGCGCCCGCCCGTGAATCGGTTATGCCATGGGCTGTCAGCCATGACCATGCCTTGCGCGCCATGCTTTGCGGCGCGTCGCTTTGGCGCCACGCAGGAGACCAGCGATGTCGGCCACCCTTCCCTGGGAGCTTCCTGCCCGGGAGCTTCCTGAAATCCCCGCACCGTCGCGCGCCGGCCGGTGGGATTTCTGGATCGATCGCGGCGGCACCTTCACCGATGTCATCGCCCGCGATCCGGCGGGGCGCCTGCACGCCCGCAAGGTGCTGTCACAAAGTTCCGCCTGGCGCGATTCGGCGGTGCAGGGCATGCGCGAGCACCTGGGGCTGGCCGCTGGCGCGGCGATTCCGCCCGGGCTGATCGGCGATGTCCGCATGGGCACCACCGTCGCCACCAATGCGCTGCTGGAGCGCAAGGGCGAGCCGACGGCGCTGCTGACCACGCGCGGCTTTCGCGACGCCCTGCGCATCGGCTACCAGGCGCGGCGCGAGATTTTCGCCCGCCAGATCATCAAGCCGGAGGCGCTGTATGGCGTGGTGACGGAGGTTGATGAGCGCGTGCTGGCCGACGGAACCGTTGAGCAGCCGCTGGACGAAGCCGGGGTGCGGCGCGCCTTGCAGGCGTTGCTGGACGCTGGCTGGCGGGCTCTGGCCATCGTCTTCATGCACGGCTGGCGCTGGCAGGCGCATGAGCAGCTTGCGGCGCGGCTGGCGCGCGAGATGGGTTTCGACCAGGTCACCGCCTCGCACGAGGCCTCGCCGATGATCAAATTCGTCGGGCGCGGCGACACCACGGTGGTCGACGCTTATCTGTCGCCGGTGCTCAACCGCTACGTCGCCCAGGTGGCGGCAGAACTGGGCGTCGACGTCCTGAACGGCGCTTCCGTTGATGGCGTGCGGCTGATGTTCATGACCTCGTCCGGCGGCCTCACCGCCGCCAGCCTGTTCCAGGGCCGCGACGCCATTTTGTCCGGCCCCGCCGGCGGCGTCGTTGGCATGGCCCGCACCGGGCTTGCCGCCGGTTTCGACCGGGTCATCGGTTTTGACATGGGCGGCACCTCCACCGACGTGGCGCATTTCGATGGGGCCTCAGCCGGGGAAGCAGGCGTCGCCGATTTCGAGCGCGCCTTTGAAACCGAGGTGGCGGGCGTGCGCATGCGCGCGCCGATGATGATGATCCACACCGTGGCGGCCGGCGGCGGCTCGCTGCTGCGCTTCGACGGCGCGCGGTTTCGCGTCGGCCCGGAGTCGGCCGGCGCTGATCCTGGCCCCATGTGCTACCGCAACGGCGGGCCGCTGGCGGTGACGGACGCCAATGTCATGCTCGGCAAGCTTGATCCGGAGCTGTTCCCGGCGATTTTCGGCCCGGATCGCGACCAGCCGCTGGACGTGGCCATGGTGCGCGCCGCCTTCGCCAATATGGCTGGCGAGGTTGGCGATGGCCGTTCGCCTGAAGAGGTGGCCGATGGCTTCATCGCCATCGCCGTCGCCAATATGGCGGAGGCGATCAAGCGCATTTCCGTGCAGCGCGGCCATGACATTACCGCTTACGCCCTCAACTGCTTCGGCGGCGCCGGCGGCCAGCACGCCTGCCTGGTGGCCGACGCGCTGGGCATGGAGCGGGTGCTGGTTCATCCGTTTTCCGGCCTGCTGTCGGCCTATGGCATGGGCCTTGCCGACATCGCCGCTTCCCGCAACGCCGGCCTCGATATCGCCCTGGACGATGCGGCGCCGGCCGTCATCGCCGGGCTGGCGGACCGTCTCGAAGCGGAATGCCGGGCCGAACTGGAGGCCCAGGGCATTCACAGCCACCTGCGCGCCGCCATCCGCGTGCATGTGCGTTACGCCGGTTCGGATTCGGCCCTGCATCTTCCGTTCCGCCCCGGCGATGACGCCGCCGTCGTGGCCGCCCGCTTCAACATCGCCCACCGTCAACGCTACGGCTTCATCGAGCCGTCGCGCGCTCTGGCGGTGGAGGCGGTGGAGGTGGAATGCGCTGGCGGCGGCGTGGCGGCTGATGCGCTGGCGACAAGTGGGGAAGTCATTGGGGAGGCGCTCGCCCACGCCGCGCCCGTGCTGCGTCGCGCGCGCTTCTTCAGCCAGGGCGCCTGGCGCGACGCCATCGTGGCGCGGCGCGAGGCGATGGCTCCAGGGGCCTTCGCCGACGGCCCCGCCGTCATCGTCGAGCCGAACCAGACGGTGATCGTCGAGGACGGCTGGCGGGCCGACATGAGGGCCAATGGCGATCTGGTGCTGGCGCGCGTGCGGCCGCTGCCTGGCCGCAACCTCCCCGGATCGGCGGTTGATCCGGTGATGCTGGAGATCTTCAACAATCTCTACATGTCGATCGCTGAACAGATGGGCGTGACGCTGCAGAACACCGCCAGCTCGGTGAACATCAAGGAGCGGCTGGATTTCTCCTGCGCCGTGTTCGACGCTGGCGGCAATCTGGTGGCCAACGCCCCGCACATGCCGGTGCATCTGGGCTCCATGGACGCGTCCGTCGCCACTGTCATCGCCGGCAATCCGCGCATCCGCCCCGGCGACGTATTCTGCCTCAACGCTCCCTATAACGGCGGCACCCATCTGCCCGACATCACCGTTTGCACCCCGGTTTTCGACGACAGCCAGCAGGTCATCCTGTTCTGGGTCGCCTCACGCGGCCATCACGCCGACATCGGCGGCATCGCCCCTGGCTCCATGTCGCCGCGCGCCGTCACGATCGAGGAGGAGGGCGTCTATATCGACAATTTCCTGCTGGTCGATCAGGGCAATTTGCGCGAGGCGGAGTTGCGGGCGTTGCTCGCCGGGGCCCGCTGGCCGGTGCGCAACCTCGACCAGAACATCAATGACCTGAAGGCGCAGATCGCCGCCAACGAAAAGGGCGTGGCGGAGTTGCGCAAGATGCTGGCCCATTTCGGCCTGGCGGCGGTGCAGGCCTACATGGGCCATGTGCAGGACAACGCCGCCGCCAGCGTGCGGCGGGTGCTGGCGCGGCTGGCGGACAGCGAATTCGCCGTCGAAATGGACCAGGGCTGCGTTATCCGCGTCCGCATCCGCGTCGACGCAGACCGCCAGGGGGCGGAGGTGGACTTCACCGGCTCCTCGCCGCAGCAGCCAGACAATTTCAACGCGCCGGAGCCGGTGACCCGGGCCGCCGTGCTCTATGCCTTCCGGGTGATGGCGGCGGACGACATTCCCATGAACGCCGGCTGCCTGCGCCCGCTGCGCCTCATCGTGCCGCCTGGCTCCATGCTGGCGCCGCGCTGGCCGGCGGCGGTGGTGGCGGGCAATGTCGAGGTGAGCCAGGCGGTGACCGATTGCCTGTTTGGCGCGCTGGGCGTGCTGGCCGCGGCCCAGGGCACCATGAACAATCTCACCTTCGGCAACGACCGCTACCAATATTACGAAACCATCTGCTCCGGCGCGCCCGCCGGCATTCGCGGCCAGGCTTATGATCCGGCGACAGCAACCATCGCCGATGGCTTCGATGGGGCTGACGCCGTGCACACCCACATGACCAATTCGCGCCTCACCGATCCGGAGGTGCTGGAAAGCCGCTTCCCGGTGGTGCTGGAGGATTTCCATATCCGCGCCGGCTCAGGCGGGCGCGGACGCTGGCATGCGGGCGATGGCGTCAGCCGCACCATCCGTTTTCGCGAGGCCATGGAATGCGCGGTGCTGTCGGGCCACCGCCGGTTGCCGCCGCACGGCCTGGCCGGCGGCCTGCCAGGAGAGACTGGTGGCAACCTGGTGCGTCGTCTCGATGGTCAGGTGGAGCAGTTGCCCGGTTGCGCCGCTGTGGCGCTGGCGGCCGGGGAAGCCATCACCATCATCACCCCCACCGGCGGCGGCTTCGGCGATCCGGCGTTGCGGGGCAAATAACGGGGCGCGGCCGGCGGGGCGTCAGATCAAAAATAATGGCCGGCAAAACGCCGGCCATCCCATGTCGTAATGTGCAAGACGCTCTACGTCATGTCGCTTTACATAACGTCGCCTTGCTTCGGGACGTCTTACTTGCGGATCAGCGTACCGGCGCCGTGGTCGGTCAGCAGTTCCAGCAGGCAGGCGTGCGGCTGCTTGCCGTCGAGGATGACGACGCCCTCCACCCCCTGCTCCAGGGCGTAGATGCAGGTCTCCACCTTCGGGATCATGCCGCCGGTGATGGTGCCGTCGGCGATCAGCGCCCGGCACTGGTCCACCGTCAGCTCCGGCATCAGCTTCTTGTCCTTGTCGAGCACGCCGGGGACGTCGGTGAGCAGCAGCAGACGCTTGGCGCGCATGGCGCCGGCGATGGCGCCGGCGAAGGTGTCGGCGTTGACGTTGTAGGTGGCGCCGTCGGCGCCGTTGGCCACCGGCGCCAGCACCGGCGTCAGCTCCGCCGCCAGCACCGCGTCGAGCACGGCGCGGTTGACGCGCTCCGGCTCGCCAACGAAACCGAGGTCAACGTGCTTCTCGATGTTGGAATCGGTGGCCGTGGTGCGCCCGACCTTGCGGGCGATCACCATGTTGGCGTCCTTGCCGCACAGGCCAATGGCCTTGCCGCCTTCGGCCGAGATGGTGCCGACGATCTGTTTGTTGATCGAGCCGGCCAGAACCATCTCCACCACCTCGACGGTGGCCTTGTCGGTGATGCGCAGGCCGTTGGCGAACTCAGACTTGATGCCCAGCTTGTCGAGCATGCGGCCGATCTGCGGTCCGCCGCCGTGCACGACGATCGGCTTCACGCCGGCCTGCTCCAGCAGCACCACGTCCTGGGCGAAGTCCTGGGCGGCTTCGGGATCGCCCATGGCGTGTCCGCCATATTTGATGACAATGATTTCCTGGTCGTAGCGCTGCATGTGCGGCAGCGCCTGAACCAGAATTTCAGCCTGGGTGAATACGTCGGGAAGTTCGGTCATATGCGCCTGCCGTCAGCCGGATACAAAACACAGCGAATGTCGCGCCGTTTTCAGCACGTTCTGGCGCGCGCGGTCAACGCGCGCCGCGATGTCAGTGCTTATGGCGTGCATGCGTCAGGCTGATGGCGCGGCGGGCTTGCGCGCCGGGACCAGCGCAGAGACGCCGAGCAACGCCCAGCCGAGCATCAGCAGCGTGCCGCCGGTGGGAGCCGCCATGCTGAACAGCGACGCATTTTTCAACGCCCGCATCGCCAGTTGGCCGCTGAACAGCGCCACGCCCACAAACACCAGCATCAGCGCCAGCAGGGCGATGTGACGATGCACCGCGCCGCTGCGCACGATCGCCGGCGCCGCCGCCAGCAAAGGCGCATGGAACAGCAGGAACTGCGCGGCGGTCTTCAGGTTGTCGTCGCCGCTGACGTGGGCGGCGGCCGCCGCTGTCATCACGCCGGCAAGGCCGCAAAGGGCGCCAAGTAACAGCAGGAAACGCTCGGGCATCGCAGGCTCCAGATCTGGCGTTGCTGAAGGATCAGGTTGGCGGAACCGGGTCGAAACCACGCTCGCGCATCAGTTGCACCACGGCGGCGCGCACCTCCTCCACGCCCGCGCCGGAGCGGCTGGAGGTGGCCAGCACCTGGGGAAAGGCGGCCGGGCGGCGGAGCAGGCTCTGGCGGATCGTGGCGATGCGCGCCTCCAGTTCCGATTTTTTCAGGGCGTCGGCCTTGGTCAGAATCACCTGATACGACACGGCGGCCCGATCCAGGCCATCAAGCACGTTGGTGTCGATCTGCTTCACGCCGTGACGCGAATCGATCAGCACGTAGACGCGGGCAAGGCTGGCGCGGCCGCGCAGATAATCCTGGATCAGCCGCGTCCACGCCGCGACCTTGTCCTTGCCCACGGCGGCGAAGCCATAGCCGGGCATGTCGACCAGCGAGAACTGGCCCCATTCCGGGCCAATCCGGAAGAAGTTCAGCTGCTGGGTGCGTCCCGGCGTGTTGGAGGTGCGGGCCAGGGTGTTGCGGCCGGTGAGGGCGTTCACCAGGCTGGACTTGCCCACATTGGAGCGCCCGGCGAAGGCGACTTCCATGCCCTGCATCGGCGGCAGGCCGTCGATTTTGGCTGTCGCCCAGTAAAACTCGGCCGGCCCGGCGAACAGCCGCCGGCCGATCTCCAGGGTGTCGGCGTCAAAGGCTTCTTCCCCTCCGGGCGCGCCGGCGGGAGCTGTGTCAGGCGTGGCCGGCTGTTCGTCGCTCATGCTGGTTCTCCCGTTGCGGGGTCCTTATAGAGCGTTTTCCGGCCAGGAGGATACTCCCTGCCTGGAGAAAACGCGTCAAACCAAAGGGATAGGACGCAACGCTGCTTCAGTGGAAACCGTTGTGCCCCGGGGCGCCGCGGGCCAGCCCCACGGCAACAAAAACTCCCGGCGACCAGGGCCGCCGGGAGTTCTGACCGTCATTGCGCTGGCGCGGCCTCAGGCGTTTTTCGCCTTGCGGTCGAACATCTTCTTCAGATTGTCGAACAGCTCGATCTTCACGCCGTTCTTTCTCATGATGAAGCCCTGCTGCAGCACGGAGAGGAGGTTGTTCCAGCTCCAGTAGATCACCAGGCCGGCCGGGAACGAGCCGAGCGTGAAGGTGAAGATCACCGGCATCCAGCTGAACATCGCCTTCTGCACCGGGTCCGGCGGCTCCGGGTTCATCTTCATCTGCAGGAACATCGTCACGCCCATGATGATCGGCCAGATGCCAAGATGCAGCAGGGTCGGCGGGTTCCACGGAATGAGGCCGAACAGGGTGAACAGGTTGGTCGGGTCCGGCGCGGCCAGGTCGCGGATCCAGCCGAAGAACGGCGCGTGCCGCATCTCGATGGTGACCAGCAGCACCTTGTACAGCGCAAAGAACACCGGGATCTGGATCAGCATCGGAAGGCAGCCCGAGATCGGGTTGATCTTCTCCCGCTTGTAAAGCTCCATCGTCTCCTGCTGCTGCTTCACCTTGTCGTCGGCGTAGCGCTCGCGGATGGCCATCATTTCCGGCTGCACGGCCTTCATCTTGGCCATGGAGGCGTAGGAGCGGTTGGCCAGCGGGAAGAACACCAGCTTCACCAGCACCGTCACCAGCAGGATGGCGATGCCGAAATTGCCGACCAGCCTGAAGATGAAGTCCAGCACGAAGAACATCGGCTTCGTGATGAAATAGAACCAGCCCCAGTCGATCAGCAGGTCAAAGCTCTTGATGCCGTATTTGCGCTCATAGCCGTCGATGGCGGCCACTTCCTTGGCGCCGGCGAACAGCTGCACGGTATCGTCAGCCGAGGCGCCAGGGGCGATGGTGATGGCCGCGCCGCGCACGTCGGTCTGGTAGATCGGCTTGTGCGCTTCGGTGACGGTGAAGCGGCCCTCGAAGGGCTTGTTCTGGTTGGGCGCCAGGGCCGAGGCCCAGTATTTGTCGGTGACGCCAATCCAGCCGCCAACCGTGTCCTTGAAGACCTGGCCGCGCACATTGCCGTAAAGGACGTCGTTCTTGGCCAGGTTGTCGTAGGTCGGCTCCTGCAGGCCAGCCTTGCCGAGCACGCCAACCGGGCCTTCGTGCAGCACGAAATAGCCCTGGGTGTGCGGCTTGCCCCAGCGTGAGATCAGCGAGAACGGATACAGCGTTACCGGCGCGGCGCCGGTGTTCTTCACGCCCTGGCGGACGGAGAACATGGCGTTGTCGTCCACCGAGATCTGGCGCGTGAACACGAGGCCCTGGCCATTGTCCCAGGTCAGCGTCAGCGGCTTGCCAGGCGTCAGGCGGTCGCTGTCGGCGGTCCACAGGGTATTGGCCTGGGGCAGGGCGACCTTGGCCCCGGCCTCGCCGATCCAGCCGAAGTCAGCGAAATACGGGTCTGGCGCGCCAACCGGCTCGAACAGCACGATGATCGGGCTGTTGGGGTTAACGGTTTCACGGTGCTGCTTCAGCGACACGTCGTCGATGCGGCCGCCCATCAGATTGACGGAGCCGGCGATGGCGGGGGTGTCGATCACCACGCGCGGCGACGCCTTCAGGGCGGCTTCGCGCGTCAGGGGGGGGGGCGTCTGCCCGGTCAGGCCGGCGTCCAGCGGCTGCGGCGCCTGGCCCGGCGCGCCAGGCTGGATCGCGGCGCCGGTCTGGGGCTGGCCGGCAACCTGCTGCGCGGTCTGCGTTGCCGGCGGTTTGGCGGACTGGCCCGGCTGACCGAAGAAGTAAGTCCATCCAATCAGCACGGCGATCGACAGGCCGATCGCCAGGATCAGATTGCGATTGTCATCGCTCATGGGCTTTTGTCCGTCTTTTCGTGAACGTCGTTTCCGGGGCCGCGCGAGGCGGTGTCCGGAGGCGCGCTGCTTTTGCCCCGGCGGCGAGCGCCGTTGCGCGGAGATTTTGGCGCGGATGCGCCCTTGCCGCTGGCCAGGGCCGGCGCGGCGTTGCGCAAATCGTCGACAAGCTGCTCAAAGGGGGCGGAGATGGCTTCGCGACGCGCGATCAGCACGAGGTCAAGCGAAGCGGAAGGCCAGGATGCGCTGGCAAGATCAACCGCCGCCCGGAGGCGACGGCGAATTCTGTTGCGTTCAGGCGCGTTGCCGACGCGCTTCGTAACGGTGAAGCCAACGCGCATGCCTGCGCCGCTGTCTGCAGCCGAAGTGCGCATGATGCCCTGAACCGTCATTCGCGGCGTGTGAAAACGGCGTCCCGCCGCCGCCGCGAGAAACTCGGACCGCCTGGTCAGTCTGCGGGCTGGGACCGGGACGCTCGTCACGGGCACAGCCTCCACAGGCTGCGGATCAGGCCGAAAGGCGCTGGCGGCCACGGGCGCGGCGGGCGGCGATGACCTTGCGGCCGCCGACAGTCGCCATGCGCGCACGGAAGCCGTGACGGCGCTTGCGCACGAGTTTGCTCGGTTGATAGGTCCTCTTCACGGCTCATCTCCGGTCGTAAGCGGCTGCGGTTTCGCTCCGCGCCCTCAGCCACACGGTGAGCAACGCGAGCCCGCCTGCGGCGCCGATTAAAATCAGTGGTTAAAAAAGCAAACGGCGCCCACGCGGGGCGCCCGCCAACCCATGGCGGGCTTATGGATGAAGCCGTTTTGAAAGTCAACGCACTCCCGCGGTCGCAACGCCGGCGAAAGGGTAAGCGGGACGCGGCCTTGATGCGCAGCCCATTGTGGCGTTTTCCCGGTCGCGCGCCGCCCCGGCGCCCGGAAATTCATGGTGCGCATCTGCGGCGCCCGCGCTTTCCGGCGGGACCGGCATCCATGGGCGCGCCTGTGGCGCGTCTGCGACGCCTCCTGGCGGCGGCAACCACTGGTTAACCATATGCGAATCGCACCCCGGCGCCGACGACGGCGACAAATGCCGCCAGAGGGCGGCGTTTCCCCCGGAAAGCCGGAAAATTCAATTGATTGACGTAACGTCATCTGACGCCTGGCGCGTGGGGGCCGCCCGGCGACCTTCGCGCCGATTCAGCAGCCATTAGGGGATACGGCGCCATTCCTGACAGCCGGGCGCCCGGATTCTGCGGTCGCCGTCTCGCGGTATCGCAGCAGGTTAGCCGCGAGCCAGGTCCGCGCCGGACACGGGCTGCGGCAACTGGTTTCAGGGGTTCCGGGGCGCATGGCGCCGCCGGGTGGGAGACAGCGCATGCGCCGTTTCGGTGGCCTGGCGGCCGCGGCACTGATTGTACTGCTGGCTGGTTGCGGCATGTTTCCAGGAGAAAAGCGCGCGCCCTGGCGCGGCGAGGCCGAGGCGCAGTGTCTTGCCCGCAAACAGGTGAAGCCCTCCGAATTCATGCAGCCGATGAAGGCGATCAACGGGCCGGGCGCCTGCGGCATGGATTCGCCCTTCCGCGTAACGGCGATTCTCAATGGAACCGTGATGCTGAAGTCCCGCGCGGTGCTGGCCTGCCCGATGATCGCGGCGCTGGAGCAATGGGTGGCGGAAAGCGTCCAGCCGGCGGCGCGCCAGTATTATGGAGTCGCCGTCGCCGAAATCCATTTCGGCTCCTATTCCTGCCGGGGCATGAACAACCGGGCTGGCGGGCGCCGCTCCGAGCATTCCTTCGGCAATGCCGCCGACTTCATGGGCATGACCCTGGCCGACGGCCGCAAGCTGTCGGTGGTCAAGGGCTGGCGCGGCTCGCTGGCCGATCAGGAGTTCTTGCGCACCATTTTCGTCGGCGCCTGCGGCCAGTTCAGCACCGTGCTGGCGCCTGGATCAGACGTCTATCATTACAATCACCTGCACATGGATCTGGCCCGCCACGGGCGCGGCCGCACCATCTGCAAGCCGGTGCTGAAATGGACGCCCATGTCGCCGCCGCCGTTCGAGCCGGGGCCGGGCATGGTCGCCCAGTCCGGCGCGGACAACATCACGCCCTATGACCGGAGCGCGCCGTCGGCGCCGGAGACTGACGTGGAGGCCGCGCACGATCATGAGGCGGCCGGGCAGGGCGCGGCCGGCGAGAACGACGCGAGCGATTATGACGGCGCGCGCCAGGGCATCAATCAGGGGGCGAGCGGCCAAAGCGGTCAGGCCGCCTCGATCAACGACCTGCTGCGCTAGGACTGATCGACATT
>NZ_JBLLJM010000008.1:287-1010 GCF_053543495.1 Camelimonas sp. ID_303_24 | reverse complement strand
TGGCCTGCTGCCGGTTTCGTGGACACGAAGATAAGATCGTGACCAGGGAACAGGAGTGCAGATATGACGAGGCGGAAGTTCAGCCGCGAGTTCAAAGTCGAGGCCGTGAGGCTGGTGAGGGACCGTGGCGTTGCGGTAGCGCAGGCAGCCCGTGACCTCGATGTTGCGGAGAGCGTGCTGCGCCGCTGGATGCGGGAGCTGACCGCGACCCCGGCCACAGCATTTCCCGGGAACGGGCAGATGCGCGCCGATCTGGCCGAGATTGCCGCGCTGAAGAAAGAGGTCGCGCGGCTGCGTGCGGAGCGTGACATCCTGAAGAAAGCTGCGGCTTTTTCGCGCGAGAGGCGACATGAGGTTCGCCTTCATTGCCAAACATAGCCACATCTGGCCGATCAGCTGGCTCTGCGAGGTTCTGGAGGTCTCGCGCTCAGGCTTCCATGCCTGGCTCACCCGCCCGCCCAGCACTCGTGAGGTCCACGACGCCAGGCTCGTCAGAGCGATCGAAACGAGTTTCAAGGCCAGTGACCGGACCTATGGAGCCCGCCGCGTCTGGCGCGATGTTCTCGAAGAGGGGCTTGCCTGCGGCCTGCACCGGATCGAACGGCTGATGCGGTTGAATGCCATGAGGGCGCGACCCAGACGCCGCGGAAAGCCGAAGGACGACGGCGAACGATCAGTCATCGCCAGCAACATCCTGGATCGTGACTTCCAGGCGGACCGGCC
>NZ_JBLLJM010000008.1:0-271 GCF_053543495.1 Camelimonas sp. ID_303_24 | reverse complement strand
ATGGACGCACTGATGATGGCGGTATGGCGGCGCGGGAAAGCCGACGCCCTGCAGCATCACTCTGACCAGGGATCGCAATACACAAGCGAGCAGTTCCAGCGGCTTCTCGCCGATAATGGGATCACCTGCTCGATGAGCCGCGCGGGAAATGTCTGGGATAATTCGGCAATGGAGAGCTTCTTCTCAACGCTGAAGACCGAACGGACAGCCTGCAAGGTTTACCGAACCCGCAATGAGGCGCGCGCCGACGTCTTCGACTACATCGAGCGCT